>NZ_LEKR01000039.1:0-44950 GCF_001580555.1 Stenotrophomonas sp. DDT-1 | reverse complement strand
GATGCGCCGCAGTGCCGCTGGCGAGCTGTCGGCGCTGTTCGGGCCGAAGGCCATCGACGCCGACAAGCGCATGCGCGTGCACCGGCTGCGAGCACGCACCGAGGCGAATCTGCAGGCCGCACTGGGCGACAACGGCGCGTCCATGCGCGCCTACGTGGATGGCGTCAACAAGGGCCTGGCCGATCTCTCCGTGCGCCCGTGGGCCTATCTGCTGCTGCGGCAGTCACCGCAGCCCTGGCAGGCCAGCGACAGCGTGCTGACCGGGCTGGCCATGTACGCCGACCTGCAGGATCCCGGCAACCAGACCGAGCTTGCGCTGAGCCGCATCCGCGCGGTGGTGCCGTCGGCGCTGTACGCACTGATCGCCCACGACGGCACTGAATGGGATGCACCGCTGTTCGGCGAACCGACCGGCAACGCCACGCTGCCCGATGCCAGCCAGCTGGACCTGCGCACGCTGAAGGGAACGCCGGGCACCGGGCAGGAAGAAGCCGACGCCGTCGGCAGCAACAACTTCGCGGTAGGCGGTGCGCTCACCGCCGACGGCCGCGCCATTGTTGCCGACGACATGCACCTTGGCCTGCGCGCACCCAGCCTGTGGTTCCGCGTGCGCCTGCGCTATCCCGACCCGCAGGCCGCTGGCGGCCAGGTCGACGTCACCGGCTTCTCGCTGCCGGGCCTTCCGGCCGTGATCGTCGGCAGCAACGGGCACGTCGCCTGGGGTTTCACCAACAGCTACATCGACACGGCGGACTATCGCACGGAACCGGCCAGCGCCGCCGTGACCGTGCACGAAGAGCGCATCGCCGTGGCCGGCCAGGCCGACGTGCTGTTCGCGGTGCGCGAAACCGACTGGGGGCCGATCCTGCATACCCATGCCGATGGCAGTGGCGACGCCCTACGCTGGGTCGCACACCTGCCCGGTGCCGTACGCCTGGATTTCGCTGACCTGGCCCGCGCCGGTGACCTCGACGGTGCACTGCACTTCGCCGACCGTGCCGGCATCCCCGCACAGAACCTGGTGGTCGGTGATCGCAGCGGGCGCATTGCCTGGCGCCTGATCGGCGCTCGCCCGGACCGCGGCCCCGGCTGTGCACCGGCCGGCTTCAATGCCGCCAGCAACCAGGGCTGCGCGCCGTGGCCGATCCGCAGCGATGCCTCGCCGGCATTGATTGACCCCCCCAACCATCGCCTGTGGACCGCCAATGGACGCGTCCTCGACGGCGAGGCACTGGCCAGCGTCGGCAACGGCGGCTATGACCTGGGTGCGCGGGCGCGGCAGATCCGTGACCTGCTGGCGATCCAGGAGCGCTTCGACGAGCACGACCTGCTGGCGATCCAGCTCGACGATCGCGCGGTGTTCCTGCAGCGCTGGTGGGCCCTGCTGCACGACGTCATCGAGCGCAGTGACGACCCTGTACTGAAGCGTTTGAAGGAAGTCAGCCATCAATGGGACGGCCGTGCCTCGGCTAGCTCGGTCAGCTACCGGGTGGTGCGCGAGTTCCGTACGCAGGTGATGGCAACACTGTCCGATGCACTGCTGGCACCGGCCAATGCGCAGCTGGGCGATGACTATCTGGAGCCGCGACTGGCGCAGCTGGAAGGCGTGGCCTGGCCGATGCTGCAGCAGCGGCCGGCCAATCTGCTGCCACCGGCCTTCGACAGCTGGGATGCACTGCTGATCGACGCCGCACGCCGTACCGAAAGTGAGCTGACCAGGCAGGGACCGCTGGCCAAACGCAGCTGGGGCGAACGCAATACCGCGGCGATCTGCCATCCCATCGCACGGGCGCTTCCGGACATCGCCAAACGCTGGCTGTGCATGCCGGCCAACCGCCTGCCCGGCGACCGCGACATGCCGCGCGTGCAGACGCCGAACTTCGGCGCTTCCGAGCGCATGGTGGTTTCACCGGGCCACGAGGCGGACGGCATCGTGCACATGCCCGGCGGCCAGAGTGGGCATCCACTGTCGCCCTACTGGGGTGCCGGCCACGAAGACTGGGTGCATGGCCGGCCGACGCCGTTCCTGCCGGGCAAGGCGCAGCACACCATGACGCTGGTGCCGGCGCGCTGACGGCGGCACCCACATGCCCGAGGGTGCGCTGCACGCTGTAGAGCCGAGCCCATGCTCGGCTGCTTCTGGCGCGGAGCCGAGCATGGGCTCGGCTCTACAGAATGCCCGCGCGGCGCTACCGGGTCAGCTTCTACGCCGCTCGATCAGGTTCAGCACTGGCCCGGTCATCGCCGTTGTCACCAGCGCCATGATCACCAGCACCGCGAACAGGCGGTCACCGAGCAGGCCAAGTTCGTAACCCAGGTTGAGCACGATCAGCTCCATCAGGCCACGGGTGTTCATCAGTGCACCCAGCCGCCATGCCTCACGGGTGGGCATGCCGGCACTGCGTGCGGCACTGAAGGTGCCCAGCAGCTTGCCGGTCGTGGCTACCGCGATCACCACCACGCACAACAGGGCATCGCTGGCCTGCAGCGTATCGGCGCGCATGCGCAGCCCGGTCATGGCGAAGAACAGCGGCAGCAGCAGCGTCACCGCGAACGGTTCGACGCGCGCCATCAGCAGCTCGCGCAACTGCACATTTGACGACACCGCCACGCCAGCCGCGAACGCACCGAACAGCGCATGGATGCCGAGCATCTCGGTGACCAGGGCACTGGCCAGCGACAGCAGCAGGATGCCGAGCAGCCAGCGTCCCTCACCACCCGGCGCGATCTGCTGGCGGGCGAACCACGGCTTCACCAGCCCCAGCATCAGCGCCACGAAGGCGACTACGCACAGCAGGTTGAGGCTGGCCGGCAGCCATCCGCTGGCCTGTGCAGCCGCCACGATCAGCGCCAGCAGGCACCACGCGGTGGCATCACCCAATGCAGCGCAGGCAATCGCGGTCTGCCCCAGTGGCGCCTGCGTGATACCGCGGTCGGCAAGGATGCGCAGCAACACAGGGAAGGCCGTGATGCTCATCGATATGCCAACGAAAAGTGCGAATGCGGTGAAGCCCACGCCCTGCGGACCGTGCTGCGGGTACAGCCAGATCGCCAGGGCGACGCCAAGCACGAACGGCACCGCGATGCCGGCATGGCTGACCGTAAAGGCAAAACGCCGGCGTCCACGCAGCGCCGCCAGGTCCAGCTCGGCACCGGCCACCAGCAGGAACATCAGCACACCCAACTGGCTGAGCATGCCCAGCGGGCCCAGCGAGCTGGGCGGGAACAGGGCTCCATGCAGCGGCGGCAACAGGCTGCCGAGCATCAATGGGCCCATCATCAGGCCGGCGGCCATTTCGCCGATCACCGCCGGCTGTCCCATGCGCTTGAGCAGCGCCCCCGCGCCCTTGGCCACCAGCAGCAGTACCAGCAGCTGCAGCAGGAACAGGCCCAGCGGCGACGCCAGATGCTGCACCCAGGTGGCTTCGGCCGTGGCCGTAGCGCGGGCAACAGCCTCGGGCGCCGCCGGCCCGGCATAACGGGCCAGCAGCACGCCAGCCAGCAGCGGGACCCCGGCCCAGGCCAGGTAGCGCCATCCCCACTTCGTCGGTGGCGCCGGGCCCCCGCTGTGTACGTCCATGAACATTCCCCAATGTGCAGGGGGGCGATCATACAAAAAGGGGACGGAGGGGATTAAGTCGTTAGTGGCACAAGCGCCCCGGCCCCCCTCCGTCCCTTTTTCGGGGCTTACGCCAGTGCCTGCTCGTGCACGCCAGCGATCGCGCGCCCCGACGGATCTGCAGCTGCGGCGAAGCTGGCATCCCACGCGATCGCCGCCGGCGACGAGCAGGCGATGGACTTGCCACCCGGCACGGTCTCGGCGGCCGCACGGCTCGGGAAGAACTGCTCGAACAGATGACGGTAGTAGTAGGCCTCCTTGGTCTGCGGCGGGTTGTGCGGGAAGCGCTTGTCGGCCGCTGCCAGCACACGGTCGCTCACCTGAGCTTCGGCATGCGCCTTCAGCCCGTCGATCCAGCCATAGCCAACGCCATCGCTGAACTGCTCCTTCTGCCGCCACAGGATGCTGTCCGGCAGGTAGCCTTCGAACGCCTCGCGCAGCACCGCCTTCTCGATGCGGCGGCCACCAAAGCCCGCACCGACCATCTTGTGCGCGGCGTCGAAGCGCATCGCCACATCGAGAAATTCGCGATCCAGGAACGGCACACGCGGCTCCACGCCCCAGGCCATCATCGACTTGTTGGCGCGCAGGCAGTCGTAGTTGTGCAGCGCGTCGAGCTTGCGTACCAGTTCGTCGTGGAATTCACGCGCATCCGGCGCCTTGTGGAAATACAGGTAGCCACCAAAGATCTCGTCGCTGCCCTCGCCGGAAAGCACCATCTTCACCCCCATTGCCTTGATCCGCCGTGCCAGCAGGAACATCGGCGTCGATGCGCGGATGGTGGTGACGTCGTAGGTTTCGATATGGCGGATCACCTCCGGCAGCGCGTCGAGGCCTTCCTCAAACGTGTACTCGAAGCCGTGATGCACGGTGCCCAGCGCTTCGGCGGCGATTGCAGCGGCGGCCAGATCGGGAGAGCCCTTCAAGCCGATCGCTAACGAGTGCAGGCGCGGCCACCAGGCTTCGGTCTGCCCCCCATCCTCGATGCGACGGCGCGCATAGCGCGCGGCCACCGCCGCCACCAGCGACGAGTCCAGGCCACCAGACAGCAGCACGCCGTACGGCACATCGCTCATCAGCTGGCGTTCCACCGCATGCTCGAAGGCCATGCGCAGCTCGGCCAGATCGGCCTGGCGACCCTGCACGTCAGCGTAGTCGCGCCACGGCTGCTGGTAGTAGCGCACCAGCTCACCGCTGGCACTGTCGAAATAGTGGCCCGGCGGGAACTGGGCGACGTCGGCACAGGTATCGACCAGTGCCTTCATTTCCGAGGCCACTCGCAGACGTCCCTGGGCATCGTGGCCCCAGTACAGCGGCACCACGCCGACCGGGTCGCGCGCCACCAGCACACGACCGGCACCACGGTCCCACAGCGCGAACGCGAAGATGCCATTGAGCTGCTCCAGCCACTGCGCCGGCGAAGCGCCCTGGCGGTACAGCGCATTGATCACTTCACAGTCCGAACCGGTCTGGAAGTCATAGGCGGTGGTCAGTGCGGCCTTCAGTTGCTGGTGGTTGTAGATCTCGCCGTTGACCGCCAGCGCCAGCTGGCCGTCGGCCGACAGCAGCGGTTGCGAGCCGCCGGCCGGGTCGACGATGGCCAGCCGCTCGTGGACCAGCAGCGCACCTTCGTCAAGATACACGCCGCTCCAGTCCGGGCCGCGGTGGCGCTGGCGCTGCGACAGTTCCAGCGCATGGCGGCGCAGGGCCGGAAGATCGTCACCGGCCTGCAGGCCGAAGATTCCGAAGATCGAACACATGGGGGAGCTCCTGTTGGGGGAATTTCACGGGTGGGAGGGTGTTCGACCGGCCATCCAGGCCCGGGTGGGGCTGCGCCCGGGCACAAAAAAACCCGCATCGACCGATGCGGGTTTTCTGGTGTCCGGGCGTGTGTTGCTGTCTATCTACCCAGGGCGCAGTCCCGCATCGGCCGCGCACGATTATTCGCGCGCAGATTATTGCGGTTGTTGTTATTGACGGCGGTGGCCAGGCGGATCGACATGGCATCGACCCTACCCCGGTTTCCGGCACGGCGCAACCGTTGCGTTGGCAACCACTCCCCGGCGCGCATAATGGCCCGCCGTGAAACAAGTAATGGAAATGCAACACCGCGCTGGCCGCCCTGCCCTGCCTGGGCCTGGCCGCCTGCCAGACCCTGCCCCGGCCGTCGCCCCTGCCGCCGGCTCAGCTGCGGGGCCTGGAACAACGCGGCACCGACGGCAGCTTCGAGGGTGCCTTTGATACCGCGCAGACCTTCGAGCACTTCAACGATCCGCGCGCCATCGACTACTACGAGCGCGCCGCAGCGGTCACGCCCTGGACCTTCCACAACACCAGGGCGGAAGAAGCACTGGGCAGGATCTGGATCTCCGGCACGCTGCGCCATGCCGACAGCCCCTACATCAACCCGGCACCGGTGCTGCGCGCGTCCTGGCGACGCGGTGAACGTGCCTATCTGGCGGCCGCCGACCACGGCATCCCCATGCGTTCCACGAACTCGCCAAGGCCTATCGCCAGCAAGGCGACGCGCAACAGGCACTGCGCTGGGACCTGCGCGGAATGATCTACGAGCGCTATCCGGGTTCATCTTCACGACGGCCGGATGCGGTCGCCGCACAGGGTGACACCGTGCATCCACGGGTTGCGCAGATCCAGCGTCGCGCCGAGCGTGGCGATGCCGACGCACAGGTCGATCTGGGCGCGCTGCTGGAAAAGGGCGTAGGCCTGCCACGCGATCCTGCGCGTGCGCTGCAGCTGTACCAGCGCGCCGGTGCGAAGGGCAATGTGTTCGGCCAGTACTTCGCCGGGCTGCTGCTGGGCCGCGGTGCGCCGGGCATGGAGAAGGACACCGACGCGGCGGCGCACTGGTTCGCCAGGGCCGAAGCGCAGCACTTCTACATGGCCGCGCCGAGTTACTGGAAGAAGGTGGTCGAGCCGCCGTTCTTCCTCTTTTCGGAATAGTAGAGCCGAGCCATGCTCGGCTGCTTCTGCCGGGCAAAACCAGCCGAGCATGGCTCGGCTCTACAGGGATGCAGCCCCGGCGGGATGCGTGCCGACCAACGGTCGGCACCCACCATTCTCACCCCACCGTCCTCACACCAGCAGCCGTTCCACCAGGTTCTGGTACAGCCCCGGCAACGCTTCCAGATCGTCCAGGCGCACGTTCTCATCCACCTGATGGATGCTGGCGTTGACCGGCCCCACTTCGATGCACTGCGCGCCCAATGGCGCGATGAAGCGGGCATCGGACGTGCCGCCGCCAGTGCTTTCCTCCGGTGCGCGGCCGATGTGCTCGGCCAGTACCGCACGCGCAGTGGCGCGCAGGGTGCCTTCCGGGGTGTAGAACGGTTCGCCGCTGCGATGCCACTTCAGCGTGTACTGCAGGGCATGCCGATCCAGCAGCGCGGTGATCTCCGCTTCCAGTTTCGGCGCATCCCAATGCGGGTTGTAGCGGATGTTGAAATCCACTTCGAGCTCGCCGGGAATCACATTGTTGGCGCCCGTACCGGCATGGATGTTGGAGACCTGCAGGCTGGTCGGCGGGAAACTCTCGTAGCCGCCATCCCAGCGCCGTGCGCTCAACTCGGCCAGGGCGGGCGCCGCCTGGTGGATCGGGTTGCGTGCCTTCTCCGGGTACGCCACATGGCCCTGTACGCCCTGCACCCGCAGCTTGGCCGACAGGCTGCCACGACGACCCACGCGCAGCAGGTCACCGAGCGTCGCGGTCGACGACGGCTCGCCGGTGATGCACCAGTCGATGCGTTGGCCGCGCTCGGCGAACAGCCGTGCGACGTGGCGCACGCCATCGATGGCATCGCCCTCCTCGTCGCTGGTCAGCAGCACCGCCAGCGTGCCGGGGTGATCGGGATGCGCGGCAACGAACTGCTCGGCCGCCACCACGAACGCCGCCACGCTGCCCTTCATGTCGGCGGTGCCGCGACCATACAGCACGCCATCACGGATCGTCGGCGTGAAAGGATCGCTGGTCCAGGCCTCGCGCGGCCCCGTCGGCACCACATCGGTATGGCCCAGCAACACCAGTACCGGCGCGCCCTGGCCATGGGTCGCCCACAGGTTGTCGACCTCGCCCAGCCGCAGGTGATCGCACTGGAACCCGGCCTGCTTCAAGCGTGCCGCCAGCAGTGCCTGGCAGCCGGCATCATCGGGCGTCACCGAGGGCCGTGCGATCAGCTCGCAGGTCAGGTCGAGGACCGCGCTCACGCGTCACCCACGCCGAAGCGGGCCTTGAAGCCATTGTCACTGAAACCCTGGCTGACCGTGCCGTCGGCGGTGACCACCAGCGGGCGCTTGATCAGCTGCGGGTACTCGCGCAGCAGCAGCTTCCATTCGGCCTCGGAATCGGCGGCCTTGCGGTTGTCCGGCAGCTGCCGCCAGGTGGTGGAGGACCTGTTGACCATCGCGGCCAGGCCACCCAGCTGCTCAGCCCACGCCAGCAGTGTTTCCGGGCTCGGCTTGTTGTCGCGGTAGTCAACGAAGGTGTACGGCACGCCGAAGCGGTCCAGCCACTTGGTCGCCTTCTTGCAGGTATCGCAGTTCTTCAAACCGTAGACAGTGGTGCTCATGGCCATCTGTGATGCTGGAAAACAGAGGCCCAGAATCTCACAACAGGCGCTCGGACACGACCCGGAACGGTACCCTTGGCAGCCGGAAGGCCATCCCCTCGTGCAGCGCCACGTCCATCGCCTGCAGGCGCGGGCACTGCAGTTCGCCTTCCAGCTGCAGCGGCTGCAGGCTGTCGACATCCACCGGCAGCGCGATGCGGGTGCTGGCCCAGCGCCGGTCACAGGTGCGCGCAACGGCCTCATCCTGGCAGGTCAGGAAGCGCAGCAGGGCCTGATGGCCACCGAAGGCCCCCCGCCACGCCCCGTCCTCCCAGCCCGCAGCGGCCCGCCACTGCAGGTGCAGCGCAGGCGCACTCCCCTGCCCGCCTTCGATCAGGGTGTACCCATCGCCATCGGCGCGCACCACATGCTCGAAGCGCGCGGACAGGTGGGGCTGCATGGCATCGCTGAAAGCGCGCGCGCCGGCGACGAAGGCCAGCTGATCCATCACGTTGCGATCGAACAGCACCACCGGGGTCCCGCCCGGATCATCGTCACGGCGCAGGTACCAGCGCCAGTTGCTCTGCCTTGGCGACGGTATCAAGCAGCGCAGCGGTCCCGCCAGCGCCGGCCCGAAGTGGCCATGGCGATAGCTGAGAACGGTATAAGGCGTGCGTCCAGCATGGACCACGTAGTGATGGCCAGGTGGCACTGGCGGGGCATGGCGCACATCGACCCACCAGCTCGCGTAGATCACGTCGCGCACGTCGCTGGCCAGCACCGGCATCGGCCAGCGCCGCGACAGTGCCCGGCGCAACCGGGTCCAGCGCGGAGCGTGCAGCAGGCGCGGCAGCATCCGTCCGAGCGCGTTGTCGGACGGATGCAGGTAGATCGCGGACTGCGCCAGGTCCTCCGGCGCACTCACCTTCAGTCGGCCAGGCCGCGCAGCAGGTCGTTGACGCTGGTCTTGCTGCGGGTCTTGGCATCAACCTGCTTGACGATCACCGCGCAGTACAGCGAGTGGGTGCCGTCCTTGCTCGGCAGCGAGCCGGACACCACCACGCTGTACGGCGGGATGTAGCCGTAGCTGATCTCGCCGGTGGCGCGGTTGTAGATGCGGGTGCTCTGGCTGAGGAACACGCCCATGCCGATCACGCTGTGGTGGCCGACCACCACGCCTTCCACCACTTCCGAACGCGCACCAATGAAACAGTGGTCCTCGATGATGGTCGGGCTGGCCTGCAGCGGCTCCAGTACGCCGCCGATGCCGGCGCCGCCGGACAGGTGGCAGTGCTGGCCGATCTGCGCGCAGGAACCGACGGTGGCCCAGGTGTCGACCATGGTGCCTTCGCCGACGTAGGCGCCGATGTTGGTGAAGCTCGGCATCAGCACTACGTCCTTGCCGAAGTACGTGCCGCGGCGGGCGATCGCACCGGGCACCACGCGCACGCCGCCACGGCGGAACTTCGCTTCGTCATAGCCGGCGAAGCGCGATTCGACCTTGTCCCAGAACGGTGCCGGTCGTGCATCGACCACCGCCATGTCGTTGACACGGAAATACAGCAGCACGGCCTTCTTCAGCCACTCGTTGACCTTCCAGCCGCCCTGGCCGTCCGGCTCGGCGACGCGGAATTCACCGCTCTCGAGACCGTCGATCACGCGGTTGACCAGCGGCCTGGTCGAGCCTTCCAGCTCATGCAGGGTCAAGGTGGCGCGGCGCTCGAAGGCGCTCTCGATGCCGAACCTGAGTTCTTCCACGCCGGGTGCCGACGGCTTGCGCAGCGACTTGCGGGCGATGGTTTCGGCGCGGACGGCTTCGGCGCTCTTGGCCGGGGCCGGCTTCTTCACAGCACGCTTGACCGCAGCCGTTTTCTTCGCCGGGGCCTTCACCGCAGCGGCCTTCTTCGGCGCAGTGGCCTTCTTTGCGGCCGGTGCGGCTGCAGCAGGTTTCCGGGCCGCTGCGCTCTTCGGGGTCGCGGCGGTCTTCTTGGCGGGCTTGGTGGCCATCAGGCGGGGTCTCCGGCGTTTCGATCAGGGTCCAGGCAGGCCAGCATTGCGTCATGCAGCTGCTGCCGGGCAGGTTCAGTCAGGGGGAGGTCGTGTTCGTCACTGATCACGAAGGTGTCTTCGGCGCGCTCGCCGAACGTGGCAATGCGCGCATCATGCACGCGCAGGCCCTGGTTGCGCAGCACGAACGCCACATCGGCCAGCAGGCCGGGACGGTCGGGAGCGACCAGGGCAAAACGGGTTGCGCCCGGTTCATCGCGGAACTCGATGCGCGGGGCGAAGCGGAAGTGCCGCAGTTGCCGAGGTACCACACGGCGCGACGGCCGCAGGCGCGACAGGTCACCACTGAGTGCCTCGCGCAGCGCCGCCTCCAGGTTGGCACTGCTGCCATCGGCAAACGTGTCGGCCGGGTTCACTTCGAAGGTATCGAAGATGGTATCGGCCGGACCGTCCAGCACGCGTGCGCGGTGAATGCCATAGCCCTTGCGGTCCAGGGTCATCACGATCGCGGCGAACAGGCCGTCGCGGTCGGGCGAGTGCACGAACACTTCCAGCGCCGGGTCATCCACACTGATCCGGCGCACCTTCACCAGCGCCTGGCCCTGCTTCACCGGTACCAGCGCGGCTGCCTGCCAGGCCAGCTGCTCGGGGCGCAGACGAATGAAGCCCTCATCCGGCATCACCGCGAACTGGCGATCGATGGTGGCGTCGTCGTAACCCTGCTCGCGCACCAGTGCGCGCACGCTGTCACGTGCCTCGGCCACGCGTTCGGCGGCCGGTACCGGATGCTCCAGCCCCTCGCGCAGCGCGCGCCGGGTGGCGAAGTACAGGTCGGCCAGCAGGCGGTCCTTCCAGGCATTCCACAGCTTCGGGCTGGTGCCGGCGATGTCGGCACAGGTCAGCAGGTACAGGTAGTCCAGGCGGTCGCGGCTGCCGACCAGGGTGGCGAAGCGATGGATCACCACCGGATCGGCGATGTCCTGCTTCTGCGCGGTCACCGACATGCGCAGATGCTGTTCGACCAGCCATGCCACCAGCTCGGTATCGGTGCCACTGAGCGCATGCGCCTGGCAGAACGCACGCGCGTCCACCGCACCCAGCTCCGAGTGGTCGCCGCCGCGGCCCTTGGCGATGTCATGGAACAGGCCGGCCAGCAGCAGCAGTTCCGGCTTGCGCAGGCGGGGCCACACTTCGTGCGCGATCGAGAAGCGTTCGTCGGCACGGCTGCTGGCGAACTGGCCGATGTTGCGCAGGACCATCAGCGTGTGCTGGTCGACCGTATAGACATGGAACAGGTCGAACTGCATGCGCCCGCTGACTTGGGCAAACGCGGGGATCCACTGGCCAAGCACACCCAGCCGCGCCATGCGCGAAAGCGTGTCGACCGGGCGCTGGCCGCGCAGCAGGGACAGGAACTGCTCGCGTGCATCGGCATCGGCCTGGTCGTAGGCCGGCAACAACGGCAGTGCTTCGGCCAGCGCGCGCGCAGTCAGCGAATGCAGGCCTCGCACCTGTGGATTGTTGGCCCAGCTGGAAAACAGGGCGAACACCTGGCCGATGTCACCGCGCGGCCAGTCGGCCTCGTTGGCAGCCAGGTAGCCGCGGCGCAGGGAGAAGCCTACGGTCAGCGGTTCCGGCTGCGCCTCGCCATCGAACTGCTCCTCGAAGCGCTGCAGCAGGCGGTCGCTGATCCGGCGCACCACCAGTGCGGCGCGGTAGAAGCCCTGCATCATTTTCTCGACACCGAGATTCTCGGCATCGTCTTCGAAGCCCAGGCGCGCGGCCAGGGTCTTCTGGTAATCGAAGCGCAACCGTTCTTCCGGTCGGCGCGCGACCAGGTGCAGGCCGAAGCGCAGCCGCGCCAGCACCGCACGCTCGCGCTTCAGCGCAGCCGCTTCGTCGGCGCCCAGGTGGCCCAGGCCGACCAGCGCTTCCAGGTCGCGTACGCCGAAGGCGCGCAGCGCCATCCAGCCCAGCGTGTTGAGATCGCGCAGGCCGCCGGGACCATCCTTGAGATCCGGTTCCAGGTTGTCGGCAGTGTCGCCGAAGCGCTGGTGGCGGTTGCGCAGCTCTTCCAGCTTGGCCAGGAAGAAGGCACGCGCCGGCCACAGCTCGCGGTCGTCGATGGCCTCGCGCAGCGCACGGCGCGCTGCATCATCAGCCAGGATCGGACGCGCCTCGATCAGCGCGGTCAGCACGGTCTGGTCAGCCGCCGCCTCGCGGCACTGCAATGCAGAACGCACCGCATGGCTGACCGCCAATCCGCAGTCCCACAGCAGCGCGAACAGGCGTGCCAATGCCGCTTCATGCGCCCGTTGTGCGGGCGGGTCGCCGAACACCAGCAGGTCGATGTCCGAACGCGGAAACAGTTCACCCCGGCCATAGCCACCGACCGCGAACAGCGACAGGCCGCTGTCGGCCGGCAGGCAACGCTGCCAGGCCAGGCGGATCAGATGGTCGGCCGCGCGCGCCCGCAGCGCCAGCAGGCGCTCGATGTTGTCGCCCTGGTCGAAGCGGCGATACAGGCGCGCGTCGGCCTGCTGCAGCGCCTGGCGCGCGGCAGCAGCCCAGTCCGGGTCGTTGAGCGACGCGGCCGGCGTGTCCAGCAGCGAACTCGCCGGCAGCATCGTCAGGAAACCTGCGACTCGCCCGGCGACAGCGTCAGCACGTCGACGCCGGTCTCGGTGACCGCGACCATGTGCTCCCACTGTGCCGACAGCTTGCGGTCCTTGGTCACCACGGTCCAGCCATCCGGCAGCACCTTGTTGTAGCGGGTACCCTCGTTGATCATCGGCTCGATGGTGAAGGTCATGCCCGGCTGCAGCACCAGGCCCTGGCCCGGGCGGCCGTAATGCACCACCTGCGGCTCGTCGTGGTAGACCTTGCCGATGCCGTGGCCGCAGTACTCGCGCACCACGCTGAAACGCTCGCCTTCGGCATAGCTCTGGATGGCATGGCCGATGTCGCCCAGGGTGGCGCCCGGGCGCACCGCGCGGATGCCGCGCCACATGGCTTCGTACGTGGTTTCCACCAGGCGGCGGGCCATCACCGACGGGGTGCCGACGAAGTACATGCGGCTGGTGTCGCCGTGCCAGCCGTCCTTGATGACGGTGACGTCGATGTTGATGATGTCGCCATCCTTGAGCACCTTCCCTTCACTGGGGATGCCGTGGCAGATGACATTGTTGACCGAGGTGCACACGGTCTTGGGGAAGCCGCGGTAGCCGACGTTGGCCGGAATCGCGCCCTGCACGTTCACGATGTGGTCGTGGCAGATGCGGTCCAGTTCCTCGGTGGTGACACCGGGCTTGACGTGGGGGGTGACGATGTCGAGCACTTCGCTGGCCAGGCGGCCGGCGATGCGCATCATCTCGATTTCCTGCGGGGTTTTCAGATTCACGCTCATGGCACCCATTATCGCCGATCCGGCCGCAATCTGAACGAACGCCACCCAACTGCCGATCCGGGTCATGCACGGTTCCGGCAAGGAAAGTGAAAGCGTGATGGTCTCCGCTCTTTCGTCTGCCTAATTATCACGGATTACAGACACTTACGCCTCCTAAGCTGGATCCACCGTCGCCAAAGCGGCACCGAACGTGCCGTCTTCGCCTTGTTCAACGGACCTTCGGGTCAGGGAGGTTGTTCATGCGATCCCCAGTTCGATCCCCGCTGGCATGGGCCGTGGCCGGGTTCCTGCTGTCCAGCCCGGCACTGGCCGCCGATACCACCACCTTCAATGTCACCCTGGTGGTCACCAAGGCCTGCACCATCACCGCGGCGGCGGCCACCAACGTGGACTTCGGCACCGCGGCCTCGACCACCGCCACGCCCACCCTGGGCCAGGGCACGGTGACCGCGCAGTGCTCGGCACTGACCCCGTACACGATTTCGCTGAATGCGGGCGCCAATGCCGGCACCGCCAACGACGTCACCACCCGGCGGATGAAGAACACCAATGCGGCGGTGACCGCCAACAACTATGTCGGCTACCAGCTCTACCAGGATGCCGCACATACCCTGGTCTGGGGCGCCACAACCGGCACCAACACCCAGGCCGGCATCGGCACAGGCCTGGCCGTGCCCTACATCGTCTACGGCCAGATCCTGAACCTGAGCACCAACAACCCGGCCGCCGGTAGCTACCTGGATACGGTTACCGCCACGATCACCTATTGATGGAGCACGCCCGCATGGCCGGATCCCGCCCGTGGCGCGCCACCGGCGTGGCGCTGCTCGCCCTGTACCTGCTTGCCATCGCGGCCGCCGGCGCCACCAGCCTGCAGGTGGCCCCGACCAGCCTGCAGCTGGAAGCCCGCCAGCGTGCCGGCGAATTGTGGCTGACCAACAGCGGCACCTCACCGGTGAAGCTGCAGGTACGCGTGTTCCGCTGGGTGCAGCAGGACGGCCAGGAACAGCTGCTGCCCACCGATGCGTTGATGGCCACTCCGCCGATGCAGGAACTGGCCGCCGGACAGCAGCAGCTGGTGCGGATCATGCGTGCGGACAAGGAACCGCCAGCGGCACAGCAACATTACCGCCTGATCGTTGACGAGGTGCCCGACCTGGCCATCCGCGCGGGTGGCATGCAGTTCGTCCTGCGCTATTCGATCCCGGTGTTCGTGCAGCCCTCGGCCGGCACGCTGGCGCCGCAGCTGCAGGCCCGGCTGGTAAAGCTGGCGGACGGCCGCAACGGCGTCGAAGTAGCCAATTCGGGCAACAGTTACGCTCAGATCGCCGATCTCGCGCTGGGCAGCGCCACGCGCCCACGCATCGTCCATCCTGGACTGCTGGGCTACGTACTGCCCGGTCAGGTGATGCGCTGGCCGATCGAACGCACGGCGATCGACCGCGACAACGACCAGATCACGGCCAAGCTCAATGGCGAGTCGGAACAGACGCCACTGTCGCCCCCACCGGCTCGCTGAGGCGTTGATGGGCGCGTTGCTGGCTGCCCTGGCTCCCGCGGCGACCGAGGCCGCCGATGTGTCCGGCGTGGCCACGGCGGCTGATGTATCCGGCGTGTCGGCCGATGCGATCCTGCCCGCCCCCACCCCACTGACCGCCAGCCAGACGCTGTACCTGGATGTGTCGCTCAACAGCACGCCGCGCGGCCTGCTGCCGTTCACCGAGAACCGTGGCCGGCTGCAGGCCAGCCCCGAAGTGCTGCGCCAGCTCGGCTTCAACGCCAGCGGCGATGCACCGGTCTACCTGGACCAGATCAGCGGTGCAGTGGTGCGCTACGACGCCCACATGCAGACCCTGGCGCTTGACGTGCCGCTGGACCAGCTGACACTGCCGACCACCGTGCTCAGCCGCCCGCAGACGCGCGCCCCCACCGGCAGCGCCTCGCCCGGCGTGCTGCTCAACTACAACGTCTACGGCAGCCGGGTGGACACGCTCGGCAACCTCAGCCTGAGCTCGGAGCTGCGCGTATTCGGCATCGGCAATGGCACTTTCGAGAACACCGCCATCAGCCGCCGCTACCGGCAACCCGGCGACCGCCATTGGCGCGGCGAGAGCGTGCGCCTGGACACGCGCTGGAGCCTGGATTTCCCCGATAACGCAACGACCCTGGAGATCGGCGATCTCTACAGCGGGTTCGTCGACTGGACCCGCCCCGTGCGCCTGGGTGGCCTGCAGATCGGCCGCAACTATGGCCTGCAGCCCTACCGCGTGCTGACACCCACGCCGAGTTTCCTCGGCCAGGCCGTGGTGCCCTCCACGGTCGAGCTGTATGTCGATGGCCTGCGCCAGTACAGCGGGCAGGTGCCGGTCGGTCCCTTCCAGCTCGCAGCACAGCCCGGCATCAGCGGCACCGGCAACGCGCAGGTGGTGGTGACCGACGCATTCGGCCGCATGCAGACGCTGGACTTCAGCTTCTACGGCACCCAGCAGCTGCTGGCCAAGGGCCTGTCGGACTGGTCGGTCGGCGTCGGCCACCTGCGCCGGGACTTCGGCGAGCGCTCCTTCGCCTATGACGATCGCACGGTGGCCAGCGCCAGCTGGCGCGGCGGTGTCACCGACACGTTCACCGGCGAGGCGCATGCCGAAGGCGGCGGCGGCCTGGCCCAGGGCGGCATTGGCGGCTGGTGGTTGCTCGGCGCCGCCGGTGTGTTCAATGCCGCCTATGCGCACAGTGACTACCACGGCCTGCAGGGTGGGCAATGGGCGCTGGGCTACAGCTGGAACAACCGTCGCTTCAACGTCAATCTGCGCAGCGTGCGCAGCCACGGCGACTACCGCGACCTGGGCGCGCTGCAGGGCAACCTGCCACCAAGCATCAGCGAGCAGGCCACGGTCGGCCTGGACCTGCTGCGGCTGGGCACGCTCAGCACCAGCTATCTGCGCCTGCGCTACCCCGACGGCGACGACAATCGCTATGCCAGCCTGTTCTGGTCGCGCACCTGGAGCCAACGCTGGTCGGCCTACCTGTCAGTGAACCAGAACCTCGACCGCAGCGATGACCGCAGCATCTACCTGTCGATGACTGCCAGCCTGGGCAACAATCGCCAGGCCAGCCTCTCCAGCCAGCGCAACGGCGACAGCCAGAGCTGGGTCGCGGACGTGACCCAGCCGGTGCCCGGCGATGGCAGCGCCGGCGGCGTCGGCTGGCGCGCGCAGCTGCGCCACGGCGAGGACGGCAACGGCGGCCTGGCCGAGGTCGGCATCCTCAACGATGTCGGCCGCTATTCTTTCGGTGCCTCGCGCCCGGGCGGGCTCAACCATGCCTACGCCAGTGCCAGCGGCAGCCTGGTGTGGATGGGCGGGCACGCCTTCGCCACGCGCGAGGTATCCGATGCGTTCGCGGTGATCAGCACCAATGGCGTCGGCGGCGTCCCGGTGCGGCTGGAGAACCGCCTGATCGGTGTCACCGACGATCGCGGCCTGCTGCTGGTCAGTCCGTTGCTGTCCTGGCAGCGCAACCGGGTCTCGATCGACACCCTGGACCTGCCCGAAGACATGCGTGCCGACCGCATCGAGGACTGGATCACGCCGCGCCAGCGCGCCGGCACCCGCGTGACCTTCCAGCTGCGTTCGCGGTCGTCACTGAGCCTGACCCTGCTGGCCATGGACGGCCAGCCTCTGGAGGTGGGCAGCGAGGTGCAGCTGCCTGACGGTCGCCAGGCCACGGTCGGCTACGACGGCCTGCTCTATCTGGAAGACGTCGCCGCCGGCAGCGTGCTGTACGTCACCACCAGCCATGGCCCGTGCCGGGTGAAGGTACCGGACCCGCCCAAGGTGGTGGCGTCCGGTGCCCGCCCGAAGCCGGCACCGCAGCAGTGCATTCCGGAGGTGGCGCCATGAGGGTGCCGCTGCTCGTCCTGCTGCTGTGGGCCGGCCTGCTGGCAGCGGCGCCGGCCGGTGCCACCGCGGTCTGCACGGCGGTCGCCAATCCGACCCTGCCGTTCGGCAACATCAACAGCAATGCACCCGGCCCGAGCACGGCCAACCTCAACATCACGGTGACCTGCACCACCGCCGCGCTGAGCCTGCTGGCCACCACCGGCGTGCGCGTCTGCGTGGGCATCGGCGCAGGCAGTGGCGGCGGCAGCAGTTCCACGTTCCGCACGATGGCCACCTCCACCGGCGACACGATGAATTTCCAGCTATATAACAACGCCAGCTTCGGCCAGGTCACTGGCCTGGTCCCGCGCGGCACGCCGCCAGCGCAGGAGCTGACCATGAGCTACAACGTACCGCTGCTGACCGGCGGCAGTGGTGCGCAGACTGTGCAGCTGTTCGGTCAGATTCCGGCCAACCAGGTCCTGGCCTCCGGCGCGTACAGCAGCACCTTCAGCGGCGCCAGCGTGGTGCTGACCTGGGCCTGGAACGAAGTCCTGCTCGGCACCGCCACCGTTCCCGCCACCTGCAACGGCGGCGCCACCGGTACCAACAGCGCGAGCGCGGCCTTCAGTTTCACCGCCACCGCCAACGTGCTGCCGCAATGCGGCAGCTACGTCACCACCAACATGAATTTCGGCAACGTCACCGGCGGCATCCCGGCCAACATCGACCAGACCGCCACCCTGACCCTGACCTGCCTGAAGAACACCGCCTTCCAGGTCGGCCTGAACAACGGCCAGAACAATCCCGCCGCCACCACCACCCGGCGCATGGCCACCACCATCGGCAGCGGCACCTACTACCTGCCCTACGAGCTGTACCGGGATCCGGCACGAAGCCAGCGCTGGGGCAACACCCTGACGGTCGACACGGCCAGCAGCACCGGCACCGGAAGCGCACAGCAGCTGACCATCTACGGCCGGGTACCGCCGGTCACCGGCCAGCCCCCGGCCGGCACCTACAACGACCTGGTGACGGTGACGATCACCTACTGACCTGCGTACCGACCAACGGTCGGCACCCACCGGACGAAGGCCGTGCCGAGCGCGGGCTCGGCGCTACAGTTGCGGCGCATCCGGCCGATACCGCGCAGCAAGGTCTTTCAGCACGGTGGTTGGCAGGTGATTCGCGCATTTCTGATCGGGGCGATGCTGGTCGCCAGCACGCCGGCCCGCGCCGAACCGCGCAGCAGCACGCTGCAGATCCGGCTGACCGTGGTCGAATCCTGCAGCGACGATGCCGGCGCTCCCCGTTGCGCGGCGCCACACCAGCGCAGTGACGCCCCCAAGGTGCCGCCCCAGGTCCGCGACCTCGCACCACCGGCGACAGACGACAGCGCAATGCCCTCCGTGACCCTCATCTACTGATGCGCGCGCTGCTGATCCTGCTTGGACTGCTGCTGGCGCAGCCCTCGGCGGCGCTGGAGCTGTTGCCGACCACCCTGCAGCTACCCGCCGAAGGCGGCCGCGCCGAACTACGGCTGCGCAATCCGGGGCCCGGCCGCTGGCAGGGCCAGGTGCAGGTGCTGGCCTGGGAGCAGCAACTGGACGCCGAACGACTGCAGCCCAGCGACCGGATCCGGGTCAGCCCCGCGCGGCTGGACCTGGCCCCTGGCAGCACCCAGCGCGTCTGGCTGCTGCCAGGCGGTCCGCCAGCATCGGTGGGTGAACAGGCCTATCGGATCGTACTGGCGCCGGCCTTGCCGGGATTGCCCCGCTACTCGCTGCCGTTGTTCCGCGGCCCAGCGGCGCCAGCGCTGCATGCCCGGCTGCAGGCCCGCGTCGAGGCACATGGGCCTCAGGCCATGCTGCGACTCAGCAATTCCAGTACGCTGCATGGCCGCCTGCACGATCTGCGGTTCACAGCGGCCGACGGCCAATCGTCGCTGCTGGTGGCCGGGCTGGCCGGCTACATCCTCGCAGGCCATGAACGCCGCTGGCCCCTGCCTGCCCGCCCCGATGGTTATGTGGGCGGCCACTTCCGGGCCCGCCTGCAGGACGGCCGCGAGGTCGATCTGGCCGCAACTGACCCTGCAATTGCAACGGACGCCCCCAGCGGGCTATAATCGACCGGATTCCTGCCGCCTGCGTGCGCGGGAGCCCGTCCACACCGGACGTCACCGGTGAATCCACACCTGCTGCCCCCATCCGTGCCGGGGTGCTCCGCAAGGAGTTCGGCCACGGAGGCAACAGGGAAGCCCAACCCCGGAACCGATCGCGCTTCCACGCGTCCCGCATACCTATCCCGCGGGCGGAATCGCTGGTTCCATATCAGGAGTATTGCAATGCCCCAGGTCACCATGCGTCAGATGCTGGAAGCCGGCGTCCACTTCGGCCACCAGACCCGCTACTGGAACCCGAAGATGGCTCCGTACATCTTCGGCGCCCGCGGCAAGATCCACATCATCAACCTGGAAAAGACCGTCCCGCTGTTCAACGATGCGATGAACTTCATCTCGTCGGTTGCCCAGAAGCGCGGCACCGTCCTGTTCCTGGGCACCAAGCGCAGCGCCCGCGAAACCATCAAGGAAGAAGCCGAGCGTTGCGGCATGCCGTTCATGAACCAGCGTTGGCTGGGCGGCACCCTGACCAACTTCCGTACCGTCAAGCAGTCGGTTGCCCGCCTGAAGGAACTGGAAGCCGGTGAAACCGACGGCACCTTCGAGAAGCTGGTCAAGCACGAAGTGCTGGGCCTGCGTCGCGAGCGCGACAAGCTGGAAGCGTCGCTGGGCGGCATCAAGGACATGAACCGTCTGCCGGACGCCATCTTCGTGATCGACATCGGCCACGAAGACATCGCGATCAAGGAAGCCAAGAAGCTGGGCATTCCGGTCATCGCCGTGGTCGACACCAACTACAACCCGGAACTGGTGGACTACGCCATCCCGGGCAACGACGACGCCATCCGCGCTGTGCAGCTGTACGCCCGCGCCGCTGCCGACGCCGTGCTGGAAGGCAAGGCCGCTGCGCCGCACGCCGCTTCGGTGCGCGAGGAAGAGTTCGCTGAAGCCGCTGCCGAAGGCGAAGAGAAGCCGGCCCGCCGCGCTCCGGCCAAGAAGGCTGCCAAGAAGGGCGACGACGCCCAGGCCTGATCCAGGCCACAGGGTGGACGCCCGGCGTCCACCCTCCCTGCACGCAGCCCCTGGCGCGTGACAGGACCGTGTCACACGGGCCGGCCACCATGCCGGCCCAACCCCTTTCTTTCGTGAGGTAATCCCGTGGAAATCACTGCTTCCCTGGTCAAGGAACTGCGCGAGCGCACCGGCGCCGGCATGATGGAATGCAAGAAGGCGCTTACCGAAGCCAACGGCGACATCAACGCCGCTGCTGAAGCCATGCGCAAGTCCGGCGCTGCCAAGGCCGACAAGAAGGCTGACCGCGTGGCCGCCGAAGGCCGCCTGGGCCTGGCCCAGGATGGCGGCAAGGCCGTGCTGGTCGAAGTCAACTCGGAAACCGACTTCGTCGCCAACGACGACAACTTCAAGACCTTCGTCAACGCCGTCGCCGCTGCCGCCCTGGCATCGGGCGCCAACGACGTCGAAGCCGTGAAGGCTGCCACGCTGGCCGATGGCCGCACCGTTGAAGAAGCCCGCGCCACCGCCGTGCAGACCCTGGGCGAGAACATCCAGATCCGCCGCATGGTCAAGGTCGACACCACCGGCAACATCGGCGCCTACGTCCACACCAACGGCAAGGTTGGCGTGCTGGTCGACCTGATCGGCGGCGACGTCGAGCTGGCCCGTGGCCTGGCGATGCACGTGGCCGCGCTGAAGCCGCCGCACAACAAGGCTGCGGACGTTCCGGCCGAGTTCGTTGAAAAGGAAAAGGAAATCGAGCTGGCCAAGATGACCGAGAAGGACAAGGCCAAGCCGGCCGACATCCTGGAAAAGATCATCAGCGGCAAGATCAACAAGATCGTCAGCGACGTGACCCTGTACGGCCAGACCTACGTGCTGGGCGACACCACCGTCGAGCAGGTGGTCAAGGCCGCTGGTGCGGACGTGGCAGGCTTCAAGCTGCTGATCGTCGGCGAAGGCATCGAAAAGGTGGTGGAAGACTACGCCGCCGAAGTTGCCAAGGCGATGCAGGTCTGATTCCAGCCCTCCGGCTGTGAAGCGACCAGAAGGAGCCGCGGGAAACCGCGGCTCTTTTTTTATGCATGGGCCCAGGGATTAACCCATGGCCCATCGGTGAGTGCGCACCGTTGGTGCGCACAACCGGCACCTTTGCGTTGCGCTCGAATCAAGCCGATACTCAGTCGCAGGGAATCCTCAGTCACTTAGCAGGAACGAAAATCGCGGACTGTGATGCATTCCTAGGTATTCTTGTCCCAATGGAATTGAACGACCCGACATGCCTCCCGAGCTGACAGCTGCCCTGGCGCTCTGCCGCAACCTGCCTTCGCCACCCGGTATTGCCCTGCGCATCATCGAACTGGCTCAGGACCCGGAAGCGGACATCGCCACCGCCGCCGACATCATCGCCATCGACATGGCGCTGAGCGCTCGCATGCTGCGCATCGCCAATTCGCCGCTGTATGCCAGCCGCCGCCGCATCGAGAACCTCGGCCAGGCGCTGACCATGCTGGGCCTGAACGCCACGATCAGCCTCGCCCTCGGCTTCACCGTCACCCAGGGCCTGACCGGCGGTGGCGCCGATCATGACCTGCGCCAGCGCGCGTGGAAGCGCAGCATCCTCAGTGCCCTGGCCGCCAGCCAACTGGGCCAGGCGCGCGGCCTGCGCCGGCTGGAGGAGCTGATGCTGGCCGGACTGCTGCAGGACCTGGGCGTGCTGTGCCTGGCCCAGGCCGAGTCGGAGCGCTACCTGCCACTGCTGCGCGAGGCACGCGACAACATCGACCTGGTTTCCCGCGAGCGCGAGGCGCTGGGCTGCAGCCACGCCGACGTCGGCGCCTGGGTGGCCGAGCAATGGGGCCTGCCACGTTACCTGGTGGAGAGCATCAGCCACAGCGAGGACCAGGACGCCGCCGAATCGCCATTCCAGGTCTGCGTGCAACTGTCCGGCGCAGTGGCCGACATCTGGCTGGATAACGATGCCGATGCCGCGCGCGAGCGCGCCCTGCAGCAGGTGCACGACCGCCTGGAGCTGGACAGCGCGCGCTTCGACCAGGTGCTGGCCCGCATCAGCGAGGCCCTGCCCGACATCGCCAGCCTGTTCGATGCCAGCCTCAATTCGCCGGCGCGGGTACGCGAGCTGATCGATCACGCGCAGGAACTGGCCACGCTGCGCAACCTGCGCGAACTGCAGGATGCCGACCAGGCACGCCGCCGTGCCGACGAATTCGAGGCGCGCGCCAAGCGCCTGGCCGACCAGGCCCATCGTGATGCATTGACAGGCGTGCTCAACCGCCGCCAGCTGGAAGCGGTGCTGGAGCAGGAATTCCTGCGTGCCGGCCGCCAGGGCTGGCCACTGTCGGTGGCCTTCATCGACCTGGACGACTTCAAGAAGATCAACGACGCCCACGGCCACCTGACCGGCGACGAGGTGCTGCGCGCCTTCGCCGGCAAGCTGCAGGGCCAGTTGCGCAACAGCGACACCGTGGCCCGCTTCGGCGGCGAGGAGTTCGTCGCGCTGCTGCCCAACACCAGCGAAAGCGTGGCCCTGGACGTGATCCGCCGGGTGCTGGCCAACATCGTCGCCACGCCGATGGCCGAGCTGGAGGGTGGTCCGCTGTTCGTCACCTTCTCCGCCGGCGTGGCCACCCAAGGCGGCTACGAGCGCTTCGCCGACGTCCAGGACCTGCTGCGCGCGGCCGACGACGTGCTGTACCGCTCCAAGAACCTGGGCCGCAACCGGGTGATCGCCCGCTCGCCGGGGGCGCTGGGCCATGACGAGCTGTCGGCCACGGCCAGCGCCGAACTGGGCTGAACGGGACGCCCCGGCCGACCGGGCGAACCACCGGATTCTGCGCCGCAGTGCACAAAACACTTTGGCACAACGCCGCATGCGCGTAGAATCGCCCGCGATTTCCACGCACCCGAGGTCCCCATGTCCAAGCTCGCCTATCGCCGCATCCTTCTGAAACTGTCCGGGGAGGCGCTGATGGGAGACGAGGACTACGGCATCGACCCGAAGATCATCAATCGCCTCGCCCGTGAGGTCATCGAAGCCCAGCAGGCCGGTGCCGAGGTCGCGCTGGTGATCGGAGGTGGCAACATCTTCCGCGGCGCCGGTCTGGCCGCCGGCGGCATGGACCGCGTAACCGGCGACCAGATGGGCATGCTGGCCACCGTCATCAACGCCCTGGCCATGCAGGACGCCCTCGAGAAGCTGGGTGCCAAGGCCCGGGTGATGAGCGCAATCAAGATCAACGACGTGTGCGAGGACTACATCCGCCGCCGCGCCATCCGCCACCTGGAAAAGGGCCGCCTGGTGATCTTCGCTGCCGGCGTCGGCAGCCCGTTCTTCACCACCGACTCCGGCGCCGCGCTGCGCGCGATCGAGATCGGCGCTGACCTGCTGCTGAAGGCCACCAAGGTCGATGGCGTGTACGACAAGGACCCGAACAAGCACAGCGATGCGGTCCGCTTCGACAGCCTGAGCTACGACGAAGTGATCCGCCGCGGCCTGGAAGTGATGGACACGGCGGCCTTCGCTCTGGCCCGCGACAGCGACCTGCCGATGCGCGTGTTCGACATGGGCCAGCCGGGCGAACTGCTGAAGATCCTCAACGGCGCGAACATCGGCACCCTGGTCCAGGGCCGCGACCCGGCCTGAGCCTGAGCGCAAAGCGACAACCGGGCCGATTCAGGCCCGGCAGCGTCCCGTATTCGCCTATAATCGCCCGATTCCAGATACATCCAGGACCGGGCGATGCTCAACGACATCAAGAACAACGCGCAGACGCGCATGGCCAAGAGCATTGACGCTCTGAAGCACACCCTCACCTCCATCCGGACCGGCCGTGCCACCCCGGCCCTGCTGGACCGCGTGACGGTCAGCGCCTATGGCAACGCCAGCACCCCGCTGAACCAGGTCGCGTCGATCTCCAACGCCGACGCCCACTCGCTGCTGGTCACCCCGTTCGACAAAGGCATGATCAAGGAGATCGAAAAGGGTCTCTACAACGCCGAGTTCACTCCGAACACGCTGGGCACCGCGATCCGCATCAACATGCCGCCGCCGACCGAAGAGCGCCGCAAGGAGCTGGTCAAGCAGGTGCAGAAGGAAGGGGAAGGCGCCAAGATCGCGATCCGCAACATCCGTCAGGACGCGAACAAGGAAATCGCCAAGCTGGTCAAGGACAAGGCGATCAGCGAAGACGAGAAGAAGCGCGGCGAAGACGACATCCAGAAGCTGACCGACGCCAACATCAAGGACGTCGACAAGGTCGTTTCCGACAAGGAAAAAGAACTGCTGTCGGTCTGAAGTCGATGCCTTCAGTCCCGCCTCCGTTGCCTGCCTCCCTGCCCCGCCACATTGCCATCATCATGGATGGCAATGGGCGTTGGGCACAGCAGCGCCGTCGCCCCCGCGTGATCGGCCACCGTGCCGGCGCGCGCGCGGTCAACCGCACCATCGAGCGCTGCCTTGAACTGGGCATTCCGGCGCTGACCCTGTTCGCCTTCTCCAGCGAGAACTGGGGCCGGCCGCAGGAGGAAGTGGACGCGCTGATGAAGCTGTTCCTCGGTGCACTCGACCGCGAAGTGGACGAGCTGCACCGGCGTGGCGTGCGCGTGCGCTTCATCGGCGAACGCGAGCGCTTCGGCGCCGGGCTGGTCAGCCGCATGCAGCTGGCCGAGCAGCGCACCGCCGACAACACCACCCTGACCCTGTCGATCGCCGCCAGCTACGGTGGCCGCCAGGACATCGCCCGCGCCGCGCGCGCCCTGGCCGTCGAAGTGGCGGCCGGTCGCCTTCTGCCCGAGCAGATCGATGAATCGCTGCTGGGCAGCCAGGTGGCCCTGGCCGACCTGCCGCCGCCGGACCTGTTCATCCGCACCGGCGGCGACACCCGCATCAGCAACTTCCTGCTGTGGCAGCTCGCCTATACCGAACTGTGGTTCACCGAGGCCCTGTGGCCGGACTTCGACGCCGGGCAGCTGCAGCAGGCGCTCGACGCCTATGCCGGTCGCGAGCGTCGTTTCGGCCTGACCAGCGCCCAGATTGCCGCACTGGCCACCGAGACTTCCAGCCCATGACCAAGACCCGAGTCCTTGCCGCGCTGATCATGGCGCCGCTAGCCATTGCGGCGATCCTGCTGCTGCCTACGCAATGGCTGGCCGCCGCCGCCGCCGCCGTGCTGCTGATCGGCCTGTGGGAATGGCTGAAGCTGGCCGGTATCGAAGACACCCTGGCGCGCACTGTGCTGCTGGTGCTGAACCTGCTGCTGATGGTGCTGCTGGTCTGGGCCGATGGCAGCACCCTGGTCCTGTTCCAGATAACCACGCTGGCCGGCGTTGCCTGGTGGCTGGCCGCGCTGGTCTGGTTGCGCTTCTTCAACTTCGGTGCGCAGCCGTCGGCACCCTCGCGGATCCTGAAGATGCTGGCCGGTACCCTGGCCATCGTGCCGGCGTGGGCCGCGCTGGTGCTGATCCATGCCGGCGGCGATCCGCCGGGCCAGCAGGGCCACCTGTGGCTGCTGGCTGCGCTGGCGCTGGTGTGGGCGGCCGACTCGGGCGCCTATTTCGCTGGCCGCCATTTCGGCAAGCACAAGCTGGCGCCGCGGATCAGCCCCAACAAGACCTGGGAAGGCCTGTTCGGCGGCCTGCTGGCCGGTGTCGCCGTGGCCCTCGGCCTGGGCTGGCTGGCTGGCATCGATGCCGCACACCTGCCCGGCCTGTTGATCACTGCGGTGGTGGCGGTGTTCGCCTCGGTCCTGGGCGACCTGTTCGAGAGCCTGATCAAGCGCCATGCCGGCGCCAAGGACTCGGGCCACCTGATCCCGGGCCACGGTGGCGTGCTCGACCGGGTCGACGGCGTCCTCGCCGCCGTGCCGGTGTTCGCGCTGGGCAAGGAAATCTTCGGGTTCTGACCATGAATGCTGCTGCAGACCTGCGCCGGGTCGCCGTGTTCGGCGCTACCGGCTCGATCGGCGCCTCCACGCTGGACGTGATCGCCCGCCACCCGCACCGCTACCAGGCCACGGTGCTCGCTGCCGGCCGCCAGGTGCAGGCGCTGCTGGCGCTGTGCCGCCAGCACAGACCCGCGCACGCGGTGATCGCCGACGCATCGCTGTTCGCCGAGCTGCGTGACGGCCTGCTCGAGGCCGGACTGGCCACCGAGGCCCATGCCGGGCAGGCCGCGCTGGACCAGCTGGCCGCCAGCGATGCCTGCGATACCGTGGTCGCGGCCATCGTCGGCGCGGCCGGCCTGTCCTCGACCCTGGCTGCCGCCGCCGCCGGCAAGCGCATCCTGCTGGCCAACAAGGAATCGCTGGTGCTGGCCGGCGAACTGCTGACCCGGACGGCCGAACGTGCCGGTGCCGAAATCATCCCGATCGACAGCGAGCACAGCGCGATCTTCCAGTGCCTGCGCTCGCGCGATGCCAGTGTCGACGGCGCCGGCGTGCGCCGGATCCTGCTGACCGCCTCCGGCGGCCCGTTCCGTGGCCGCAGCCGCGCCGAGCTGGCCCAGGTCACCCCCGCCCAGGCCGTTGCCCACCCCAAGTGGTCGATGGGGCCGAAGATCTCGGTCGATTCGGCGACGTTGATGAACAAGGGCCTGGAAGTCATCGAGGCCCACCACCTGTTCGGCGTGCCAGGCGAGCGCATCGAGGTGCTGGTGCACCCGCAGAGCCTGGTCCATTCGCTGGTCGAGTTCGTCGATGGCTCGACCCTGGCCCAGATGGGCCTGCCGGACATGCGCACCACCCTCGCCGTTGGCCTGGGCTGGCCGCAGCGCATCGAATCGGGCGTGGCCGGGCTGGACCTGCTGGCCCAGGGCCGCCTGGATTTCGAGGCCCCGGATACCGACGCCTTCCCCTGCCTGGCGCTGGCCTGGCAGGCGATGCAGGCCGGCGGCACCGCGCCGGCAGTGCTGAACGCCGCCAATGAAGAGGCGGTTTCAGCGTTTCTTCAGGGCCGGATCGGTTTCCTGACGATCCCGGAGCTGGTTGCTAACGCTCTTTCAACACTGCCGACCCAGCCAGCCGATACACTGGAGGTCCTGTTGTCCGCCGACCAGCGGGCACGCCAGCTCACCCTGAACGCCATCGACGCCGCCTGAACGACCGCCTCGCCCAGCATGACGCCGCCGCCCTTGCCCACCACTGTGAGCCTGCATGACTGACTTCATCGGATCGGTCTGGTGGATGATCGTCAGCCTCGGGCTGCTGGTCACCTTTCACGAGTTCGGGCATTACTGGGTCGGGCGCCTGTGCGGGGTCAAGATCCTGCGTTTCTCGGTCGGCTTCGGCCGGCCGCTGTGGTCGCGCCGCGACCGGCACGGCACCGAGTTCGCCATCGCCGCCATCCCGCTGGGCGGTTACGTGAAGTTCCTCGACGAACGCGAGGTCGAAGTCCACCCGCACGAGCGCGGCCAGGCCTTCAACCACAAGACCGTCTGGCAGCGCATCGCGATCGTTGCCGCCGGCCCGATCGCCAATCTGCTGCTGTGCATCCTGCTGCTGTGGGCGATGTTCGTGATCGGCAAGCAGGATTACTCGCCCACCATCGGCCGTGTCAGCGGCATCGCCGCCAGTGCCGGCCTGGCCAGCGGCGACCGCGTGCTGCGCGTGGACGACCGCCAGGTGGTCACCCTCGGCGAGGCCAGCATGGCGCTGACCGCAGCCGCGATGGACCGCCGCGACGTGAAGCTGGAAGTGCTGGATACGGCCGACCAGGTACGCACGCGCACCCTGCCGCTGTCGCAGCTGCCGGCGGGTTTCGATGAGCGGCGGGTGCCGATCCTGGCTGGCCTGCACTGGCAGTCGTGGCTGCAGCCGGCGCAAGTGGAGTCGCTGACTGCGGACTCCGTGGTGGCAGGGCAACTGCAGCCAGGCGACCTGATCGTGGCCATCGACGGCCAGCGCATCGACAGCGTCGACCAGGTGATCGGCGAGATCCAGGCCCTGGGCCGTGCCGGCGGGCCGGGAATGATCGAGGTCCTGCGTGGCGGCGAGCGCCTGGCGCTGGAAGTCACCCCGCGCCAGGGCAAGGACGGCAAGGGCAATCCGGTCTGGCAGATCGGCGTCGGCTTCCCCACCAGCTACAGCCCCGCCTATGACACCCTGCTGCGCTATGGCCCGCTGGATGCGGTGACCGTGGCGGTGCGCGAGACCGGCCGCCTGGCCGCCGACTCGCTGGGCATGATGGGTCGCATCGTGACCGGCAAGGCCTCGCTGCAGAACGTTTCCGGGCCGGTCACCATCGCCCGCGTGGCCAATGTCTCGGCCAAGCGCGGCCTCGACTGGTTCCTGCAGTTCCTTGCCCTGCTGTCGCTCAGCCTGTGCATCATCAACCTGCTGCCGATCCCGATCTTGGACGGCGGCCACCTGCTGTATTACCTTATCGAGTTGGTCAAGGGCAGCCCGCTGAGCGAGCGTGCCATCGCCGCCGGCCAATACATCGGCCTGGCGTTGCTGGCCGGGCTGATGGGGTTGGCGTTCTACAACGACATCCTCGGCCTGGTCCCGCGATGAACTTTTCCACGTTGTTGCCGTCTACAGCGTCGGCATCCCGCACCAATGAAATCGACCTTCCTACCGGACGTGACATGACGCGACTCCCCAATCGCCGCCTGCTGGCCCTCGCCCTCGCCGCCGTCACCGGCGCTCCCGCCCTGGCCCAGGCAGCCGAGCCCTTCACTGTCAGCGACATCCGCGTCGATGGCCTGCAGCGCATCAGCTCGGGCACGGTGTTCACCTACCTGCCGGTGGAACGCGGCGAGACGATCACCGACAACAAGGTCGGCGAGACGATCCGCGCCCTGTACAAGACCGGCTTCTTCGAAGACGTGCAGCTGGACCGCCAGGGCACGATCCTGGTGGTGACCGTCAAGGAACGCCCGGCGATCAACAAGCTGACCGTGACCGGCAACAAGGACATCAAGTCCGACCAGCTGCTCAAGGGCCTGTCCGACATCGGCCTGACCGAGGGCGGCACCTTCGATCGCCTGAGCCTGGACCGCGTGACCCAGGAACTGCGCCGCCAGTACAACGACCGTGGCAAGTACAACGTCGACATCACCCCGACGGTGAGCCCGCTGGACCGCAACCGCGTGGACATCGCCATCGCCATCAAGGAAGGCAAGGCCGCCAAGATCCGCCACGTCAACCTGGTGGGCACCGAAAAGTTCGAGAGCAAGGACATCCTGGAGACCTGGGAGTCCAAGGAGCACAACTGGGCGTCGTGGTACCGCCGTGACGACCAGTACTCCAAGGAAAAGCTGTCCGGTGACCTGGAAAAGCTCAACTCCTGGTACCTGGATCGCGGCTACGTCGATTTCAGCATCGATTCCACCCAGGTCTCGATCAGCCCCGACAAGCGCGACATGTTCCTGACCGCGGGCGTGACCGAGGGTGCGCAGTACAAGATCTCCGAGATCAAGGTCAGCGGCGACACCATCCTCCCGCAGGAGGACGTCGAGCGCATGGTGATCCAGAAGTCCGGCGACACGTTCTCGCGTGCCCTGCTGGAATTCAGCTCGGACACCATCACCAATTCGCTGTCCAATATCGGCTACGCGTTCGCCAAGGTGAACCCGATCCCGACCACCAACCGCGCCGAGCAGACCGTCGCCATCAACATGCAGGTCGTGCCCGGCCCGCGCGTGTCGGTGCGCCGCATCCTGTTCCGCGGCAACACCCGCACGTCCGATGAAGTGATGCGTCGCGAAATGCGCCAGTTCGAGAACAGCTGGTACTCGCAGGCCGCGATCGACCGCTCCAAGATCCGCCTGCAGCGCCTGGGCTACTTCGAATCGGTGGAAGTGGAGACCCCGGCCGTCAGCGGCAGCAACGACCAGGTCGACGTCGTCTACAACGTCAAGGAAACCACCTCGGGCAGCTTCGTGTTCGGCCTGGGTTACTCGCAGTCCTACGGCATGACCACCTCGGTGCAGCTGTCGCAGAACAACTTCCTCGGTGGCGGCAACCGCGTGTCGGTCGAAGCCTCGCGCAGCAGCTACCTGCAGCGCTATGGCTTCAGCTACACCAACCCGTACTTCACCGATGACGGCGTGTCGCTGGGCTACAACCTGTCCTGGCGCGAACTGGACTACTCCGACTTCAACACCGCGCAGTACAACAGCACCAACGGTGCCGCGCAGGTGGTGTTCGGTGTGCCGCTGACCGAGACCGATACCGTCTCGCTGATGTTCGGCATCGACAGCAACCAGATCACCACCTACCAGGGCTCGACCCCGCAGTCGATCATCGACTACATCAACGCCGTCGGTAAGCGCACCTTCCATGCCTGGCGCACCGAGCTGGGCTGGGCGCGCGACTCGCGCAACGACTACTTCATGCCGACCCGCGGTACCTACCAGCGCGTAGGCCTGGAAACCACACTGCCGGGTTCGACCATCGAGTACTACAAGCTGAACTACCAGATCAGCAAGTACTGGCCGATCATGCCGTCGCTGGTGATCAACACCCGCGCCGAAATCGGCTACGGCGATGCCTACGGCAAGGACTACACCCGTACGCTGACCAATCCGGATGGCACCACCCGCACCGTCACCGCCAGCGGCCTGCCGTTCTTCGAGAACTTCTACGCCGGTGGTACCAACTCGGTACGCGGCTTCGAGGACAACACCCTCGGCCCGCGCGAAGTCACCACTGGTTATCCGGAAGGCCAGCCGCTGGGTGGCTCGCTGAAGACCGTCGGCTCGGTGGAGGCCTACTTCCCGCGCCTGTTCGACAGCCCGTCGGCGCGCGTGTCGGCCTTCGTCGACTTCGGCAACGTGTATACCGGCGTGGACAACTTCAAGGCCAACGAGCTGCGCGTATCCACCGGTGTGGCCCTGCTGTGGCGCGCCCCGGTCGGCCCGATCTCGATCAGCTACGCCTTCCCGTTGAAGAAGGAAGACGATGACAAGATCGAACGCCTGCAATTCACGTTCGGTGGCCAGTTCTGAGGAACTTTGTTCCTCAGAACTGATCCACCTCCGGTGAATTGCCCGCGCATTTCACCTATCCCCCGCGCCGCTGGCGCGCCCCCCCTTAACAAAGGGGGGCTCTCCACCAAACGGGGTGCGAAGCGCCGGGCTCTGCCCGGCGTTTTCGTTTGGCCTGGATGCCGGAAGCGCCCGCTCTGCTTTTGATCTTTTCTGTTTTTCCGTGGCTGGCACTCGCGCCAAGCCGTCGGAGGTCGGATGGGGCGGGGCTGCGGGGGTGTAAGCCGCATGGATGCGGCGACCAAGGCTACATGGACGTACTTGCGCCGCCCCCCGCAGTCCCGCCCCGTCCGACCCAGCCCATGACACTGGCTCTGCCGGCCGCGAGGGGCCCTGCCGTTGGCTGCATATGCCCCCCGCATGACCGAAATGGCGTCACACGTTAAACTCCCGCCGTGAATACTCCCACCTACACCGCCCAGCAACTCGCCGAGCAGTTCGGCCTGCAGGTCCATGGCGATCCCGCTACCGCCATCCATGGCGTGGCTACCCTCGCCCATGCCGGACCTGGCCAGCTGACCTTCCTTGCCAACCCGCGCTACCGCGCCCAGCTGGCCGACAGCCAGGCCTCGCTGGTGGTCCTGCGTGCCGATGACGTCGAGGCCGCCCCCGGCGCCGCGCTCGTCGCCAAGGACCCGTACACCGCATTCGCCAAGATTGCCGCACTGTTCGACATCGCGCCGACCCGCCCGCCCGGCATCCATCCCAGCGCAGTGATCGATCCCAGCGCCCAGGTCGCGGCCAGCGCCCATATCGGCCCGTTCGTCTCAGTGGGTGCGCGCAGCGTCGTCGGCGAGAACTGCATCATCGGCACCGGCAGCGTGATCGGCGAGGACTGCAGCCTGGATTCCGGCTGTGAGCTGATCGCACGCGTGACCCTGGTCACCCGGGTCAGGCTGGGCAAGCGCGTGCGCGTGCATCCCGGTGCCGTGCTCGGCGCCGACGGCTTCGGCCTGGCGATGGACGCCGGCAAGTGGATCAAGGTGCCGCAGCTCGGCGGCGTCCGCATCGGCGATGACTGCGAGATCGGCGCCAACACCTGCGTCGACCGTGGTGCGCTGGAAGACACCGTGCTGGACGAAGACGTGCGCCTGGACAACCTGGTGCAGATCGCGCACAACGTGCAGATCGGCGCGCACTCGGCCATTGCCGGCTGCACCGGCATCGCCGGCAGCGCCAAGATCGGCCGCTACTGCCTGCTCGGCGGCCACGTTGGCGTGGTCGGCCACCTCGAGATCTGCGACAAGGTCGTGATCACCGGCAAGTCGGTGGTCCGCAACTCCATCCATGAGCCGGGCGAGTACTCGTCCGGCACCCCATTGACCGACAACCGCACGTGGCGCAAGAACGCCGCGCGCTTCAAGCAGCTGGACGCATTGGCTCGCCGCGTTCTGGCTGCTGGCAAGGAGAAAGAATGAACGATTCGCTGCAGCTTCCGATCGACGTCTGCCAGATCCAGGAACTGCTTCCGCACCGCTACCCGTTCCTGCTGGTGGACCGGGTGCTTGAACTCGACGTCGAGGCCAAGCGGATCCTGGCGCAGAAGAACGTCAGCATCAACGAGCCGTTCTTCCAGGGCCACTTCCCGGGCCGCCCGATCATGCCCGGCGTGCTGATCATCGAAGCGCTGGCGCAGGCTGGCGGTGTCATGACCCAGCTCACGCTCGGCCGCGATGCGCAGTCCAAGCTGTTCTACATGGTCAAGGTGGAAAACGCCCGCTTCAACAAGCAGGTCGTGCCCGGTGACGTGCTGATGCTGGACGTGCAGATGAAGCGCCTGATCCGCAACATGGGCTGGTACTACGGCGAAGCCAAGGTCAACGGCGAAGTCGTCGCGTCGGCCGAGGTCATGTGTGCCGGCGCCAAGGGCTGATCCACTGGAGGCAGCAATGACTGACAACGCACCGCGGATCCACCCCACCGCCGTCATCGACCCGGCCGCACGCCTGGCCGACGATGTCCAGGTGGGCGCCTTCACCCTGATCGGCCCCGACGTTGAAATCGGTGCCGGCACGGTGGTGGGCCCTCATTGCAGCATCCACGGCCCGACCCGGATCGGCCGCGACAACCGCTTCGTCGGCCATGCCGCGATCGGTGGCGAGCCGCAGGACAAGAAGTTCGGCGGCGAGCGCACCGAACTGGTGATCGGCGATCGCAACGTGTTCCGCGAGTTCGTCACGCTCAACCGTGGCACCGGCGGCGGCGGCGGCATCACCACCATCGGCAACGACAACTGGATGCTGGCCTACACGCACGTGGCGCACGACTGCCATGTCGGCAACTTCTGCGTGTTCTCCAACAACACCACTCTGGCTGGCCACGTGACCGTGGGCGACTACGTGATCATCAGCGGCTTCGCCGGTGCCCACCAGTTCTGCCGCATCGGCGCGCATGCCTTCCTCGGCATGGGCGCGCTGACCAATGGTGATGTACCGCCGTTCACCATGGTCGGTACCGATTCGCTGGGACGCCCGCGTGGCATCAACAGCGAAGGCCTGAAGCGGCGCGGCTTCGACGCTGACCGCATTTCGGCCATCAAGCGTGCCTACCGCACGCTGTACGTCGCGGGCCTGCCGCTGGCAGAGGCCAAGGTGCAGCTGACCGAACAGGCGCGTGACAGCGACGACGTGAAGGCGATGCTGGACTTCATCGAGCACGCCGAGAGGCCCCTGCTGCGATGAGCAGCTCGACCGGCCAGGCGCCGGCCGGCGCCGCGGTGATCCCGCTGGCCTCGATGGCCGGCAGCGTTCCCGCGCAGCGGGTGCTCAGCGAGCGCCCGTTGCGGATCGCGCTGGTTGCCGGCGAAGCCTCCGGCGACCTGCTCGGTGCGGGCCTGGTGCGTGAACTGAAGGCGCGCTTCCCGAATGCCGAGTTCGCCGGTATCGGCGGCGATGCCATGCGCAGCGCCGGCTGCCAGACCTGGCACGATGCCAGCGAGCTGGCGGTGATGGGCCTGACCGAAGTGCTGCGCCACCTGCCGCGCCTGCTCAAGCTGCGCTCGGCGTTCCGCCAGCGTGCGCTGGACTGGCAGCCGGACGTCTTCATCGGCATCGACGCCCCCGACTTCAACCTGGGCATCGAGCGCTGGCTGAAGCAGCGTGGCGTGCGCACCGTGCATTACGTCAGCCCGTCGGTCTGGGCCTGGCGCGAAAAGCGCGCCGAGAAAATCGGCAGCAGCGCCGACCTGGTGCTGTGCCTGTTCCCGATGGAGCCGCCGATCTATGCCCGGCACGGCATCGACGCGCGCTTCGTCGGCCACCCGATGGCCGATGACATTCCGCTGCAGGGCAACCGCGAGGAAGCACGCGCCGCGCTCGGCCTGCCGGCCTCGGCCAAGGTGCTGGCGGTGTTGCCGGGCAGCCGCCTCGGCGAGATCTCGCGCCTGGGCGAGCCGTTCTTCGAAGCGGCCTGGCAGGTTTCCGAACGCATTCCGGGCCTGCATGTGGTGGTGCCTGCCGCCAACCCGGCCTGCAGGCAGCTGATCGAAGAACAGCTGTCGCGCTCGGCGCTGCCGGTGGCCTACTCGCACGTGCTTGACGGCCAGGCGCGCAACGCGATGATCGCCGCCGACGTGGTGGTGCTGGCCTCCGGCACCGCGACCCTGGAAGCCATGCTGGTGAAGCGGCCGATGGTGGTCGGTTACCGCGTCAACGAACTGACCTATCGACTGGTCAAGGCGCTTGGCCTGATCAAGGTCGACCGCTTCGCCCTGCCCAACATCCTGGCCGGCCAGGACCTGGCGCCGGAACTGATGCAGCACGACTGCACGCCGGACAGGCTGGCCGCGGCCATCCAGCAGTGGTTCGACCACCCGCAGCGGGTGAGCGACCTGCAGGACACGTACGTGCGCCTGCACCAGCGACTGCGACGCAACGCCTCGGCGCGTGCCGCCGATGCCGTCGGCGAGCTGCTGATGCGCGACCAGGCGCAGGCATGAGCCGCCGCCACGCCGCAGCAGCCAGCCTGACCCTGTTCGACGGTACGGCAGTGATCGAGCCGGAGCGCCTGGTCGCCGGTGTCGACGAGGCCGGGCGTGGCCCGCTGGCTGGGCCGGTGGCGGTGGCGGCGGTGGTATTCGATCCGTCACGGCCACGCATCAACGGCCTGGATGATTCCAAGCAGTTGACCGCTGCCCGCCGCGAGCAGCTGCATGACCGCATCATCGAGCGCGCCCTGGCCTGGCATGTGGTGCTGGTGGACGTGGACACCATCGACCGCCTGAACATCTACCAGGCCACCCTGCAGGGCATGCGTGACGTCGTTGCAGCGGTCGCCCATGTGGCCGGCTTCGCCCGCATCGACGGCAACGTGGTGCCCAAGGGCCTGGTACTGCCGGCGCAGGCGCTGGTCGGCGGTGATGGCATCGACCGCGCGATCATGGCCGCCTCGATCCTGGCCAAGGTCTCGCGCGATCGCTACATGCAGGCCGTGCACGCCCGCCACCCTCAGTATGGATTCGAGCAGCACAAGGGCTATGGCACTCCGGCCCACCTGGCCGCCCTGCGCGAGCACGGCCCCTGCGTGGAGCACCGGCGCAGCTTCGCCCCGGTGCGGGAGTGCCTCGGTTGACCTTGTAGAGCCGAGCCCATGCTCGGCTTTCCGCAGCAGCCGAGCGTGGGCTCGGCTCTACAGGAAACGGGCTCCCGCACGCCTGAACCCGGTCGTCCTCCGGGGCCTGTCAAGCCTTGTGGCAACCCCCTGCCCTCGCTACCCTGACCGGGCATTCCAGCGCTTCCCGACCCCGGCGACGAACCTCCGTCAGCACCCGGGGCCCGCGCGCTCCAACCTGGTCCGGCATGTCCAACTCCCGCTTCGTACATCTCCACGTCCACACCGAGTTCTCGCTGGCGGACTCGACCATCCGCGTGCCGGCCAAGCCGGACCAGGCGGACCCGAAGAAGGCCAAGCAGGCCAACCTGCTGTCGCGCTCGGTCGAGCTCGGCCTGCCTGCGCTGGCGGTGACCGACCTCAACAACCTGTTCGCCCTGGTCAAGTTCTACAAGGCCGCCGAAGGCGTGGGCATCAAGCCGATCGCCGGTGCCGACGTGCTGATCGCCGAGGAAGGCCAGGACCCGTGGCGGATGACCCTGCTGTGCCGCGACCGCGAGGGCTACCTGAGCCTGTCGCGGCTGCTGACCCGCGCCTGGATGGAAGGCCATCGCCCGGAAGGCGGTGTGGCCATCCACCCGGACTGGCTGAAGGCCGGCAACGCCAACCTGTTCGCGCTGGCCGGCCGGCAGAGCCTGGCCGGGCGCCTGGCACTGGACGGCAAGCATGAACTGGCCGAGCAGCAGCTGGCCGACTGGCAGCGCGTATTCGGCGATGGCCTGCACCTGGAGCTGACCCGTACCGGCCGCGAGGGCGAGGAAACCTTCAACCAGTTCGCGCTGATGGCCGCTGGCCAGCGCGGCCTGCCGGTGGTCGCCAGCAATGACGTGCGCTTCCTGTCGCCGTCGGATTTCAGCGCGCACGAAGCGCGCGTGTGCATTTCCACCGGCCGCGTGCTGGACGATCCCAAGCGTCCGCGCGAGTACAGCGACCAGCAGTACCTGAAGTCGGCCGAGGAGATGTGCGCGCTGTTCGCCGACATCCCCGATGCGATCGACAACACGCTGGCGCTGGCCGAGCGCTGCAACATCGAGATGCGGCTGGGCACCTACTTCCTGCCCAACTACCCGGTGCCCGACGACGAGACCCTGGACACCTGGATCCAGAAGATGTCGCGCGACGGCCTGGAAGAGCGCCTGGAGAAGAATCCGCTGGCGCCGGGCAAAACCCGTGAGGAGTACTTCGAGCGCCTGGAGTTCGAGCTCAACACCATCATCAAGATGGGCTTCCCCGGCTACTTCCTCATCGTGGCCGACTTCATCCAGTGGGGCAAGAACCAGGGCATCCCGATCGGTCCCGGCCGCGGCTCGGGTGCCGGCTCGCTGGTGGCCTGGGCGCTGAAGATCACCGATCTGGACCCGCTGCCGTACAACCTGCTGTTCGAGCGATTCCTGAACCCGGAACGCGTGTCGATGCCCGACTTCGACATCGACTTCTGCATGGACCGCCGCGACGAGGTGATCGACTACGTCGCCCGCAAGTACGGGCGCGAGCGCGTCAGCCAGATCATCACCTACGGCACCATGGCCGCCAAGGCGGTGGTGCGCGACTCCGGCCGCGTGCTCGGCTTCCCGTATGGCCTGGTCGACGGTGTTTCCAAGCTGATCCCGAACATCCTGGGCATCCACCTGAAGGATGCGCTGGGCAAGGGCAAGGAAGGCCCGAGCTCGGAAATGGCCTCGGCCGAACTGATCCAGCGCTATGAGACCGAGGACGATGTCCGCGACCTGATCGATCTGGCGCTGCAGCTGGAAGACCTGACCCGCAACGCCGGCAAGCACGCCGGTGGCGTGGTGATCGGGCCCGAGCCGCTGAGCGAGTTCTGCCCGCTGTACGCCGAACACGACGAAAATGGGCTCGGCAAGAACCCGGTCACCCAGTTCGACAAGAACGACGTGGAAGAAGTGGGCCTGGTGAAGTTCGACTTCCTCGGCCTGCGCACGCTGACCATCATCGACTGGGCAGTGAAGGCGATCAACAAGCGCCACGAACGCGCGGGCATTCCGCCGGTCGACATTGCCGCGATCCCGCTCGACGATGCGCCCACCTACAAGGACATCTTCGCCAACGGCAACACCGGCGCGGTGTTCCAGTTCGAATCCTCGGGCATGCGCCGCCTGCTGAAGGACGCGCGCCCCGACCGCTTCGAAGACCTGATCGCGCTGGTGTCGCTGTATCGCCCCGGCCCGATGGACCTGATTCCCTCCTTCAACGCGCGCAAGCACGGCCAGGAAGAGATCATCTATCCCGATCCGCGCACCGAAGCGATCCTGAAGGACACCTACGGCATCATGGTGTACCAGGAGCAGGTGATGCAGATGGCGCAGATCGTCGGCGGCTACTCGCTGGGCGGCGCTGACCTGCTGCGACGCGCGATGGGCAAGAAGGTGCCGGCGGAAATGGCCAAGCATCGCGAGATCTTCCGCGAAGGTGCAGCCAAGGGCGGCGTCGACGGCCCCAAGGCCGACGAAATCTTCGACCTGATGGAGAAGTTCGCCGGCTATGGCTTCAACAAGTCGCACGCCGCTGCATACGCACTGGTCAGCTACCAGACCGCCTGGCTGAAGCGCCATTACCCGGCCGAGTTCATGGCGGCCACGCTGTCTTCGGACCTGGACAACACCGACAAGGTGGTTGGCTTCCTCGACGAGGTGCGCAACCTCGGCCTGACCGTGCTGCCGCCGAAGGTGAACCAGTCGGCCTTCATGTTCGAAGCGGTCACGCCGGACACGATCCAGTACGGTCTGGGCGCGATCAAGGGCGTCGGCCAGGGCGCCTGCGAAGCGGTGGTCGAGGAACGACTGAAGGGCGGACCGTTCAAGGATCTGCTGGACTTCTGCACCCGCGTCGGCTCGGCCAAGCTCAACCGGCGCACGCTGGAAGCGATGATCAACTGTGGCGCGCTCGATGAACTCGGCCGCAACCGTGCCTCGCTGATGCTGCAGCTGCCGGAAGTGATCAAGGCCACCGACCAGATGGCACGCGAGCGTGCGTCCGGGCAGAATTCGCTGTTTGGCGGGCCCGATCCGAGCACCGTTTCGATCCAGCTGGACCTGCCGGAAGCCGAAGAATGGCCGCTGCTGCAGCGCCTCAACGGCGAGCGCGATACGCTGGGCTTCTACCTCAGCGGCCACCCGTTCGATCCCTGGCGCGACGATGTGCGCGATCTGGTAGGCAACGACCTGGGTTCGGTGGAGAAAATCTGGAGCGCCAACAGCGGTGGCGGCGGTGGCGGCGAGAAGCGCTGGCGCCCGGAGGTGCAGACCGTGCTGGCAGGCCAGGTGGTCGGCGTGCGCCGCAAGGGCGAAAGCCAGATCTTCATCCAGCTGGAGGATGGCCGCGGCCGCGTCGAGTGCAGTGCGTTCTCCGATGCAATGGCCGAGTTCGGCCACCTGATGACCAAGGACCGCATCCTGGTGGTCAAGGGCGGCCTGCGCGAGGACGAGTTCAACGGTGGCTACGCGCTGCGCATCCGCCAGTGCTGGGACTTCGACGAAGTCTGCGCCAACTACGCCACGCGGCTGTCGCTGCGCCTGGACCTGCGCCAGCAGCGCCCGGTCTGGGAGCGCATCAATGCCCTGCTCGACCGCCATCGCCCGGGGCGGACGCCGCTGCGCCTGGACCTGCTGCTGAAGGGCCCGCACGGCGGTGTCGCCGGCATGCTGGATGTCTCCGGGCAGAGCGCAGTGCGCATCGATTCCAAGCTGATGGAGGCGCTGCGCGCCGACCCGGCCGTACGCACGCTGAAGGTGCGCTACAGCCCGCCGTGGGCCAGCTGAGGCTGGCTGCTTCGTGTTCCTGTTTTCCCGTTCCAGTCATCAAGGACGATTGCCGATGAAGACCCTGCTGTTCCCGTTCGTTGCCACACTGGCGCTGGCCGCCTGCTCGCCGTCGAAGATCGAGTTCCAGATCGACAACCCGACCGACACGCCGCTGGCGCTGAGCATCGACGGCCAGGACCTGCCAGTGGCTGCGCACGGCTCGCGCCCGGTCTCCCTGGCCATTGGCGAGCATCGCCTGCACACCGACACGCTCGGCGATGTGCGCTTCATCGTCTACGTCGATGGCCGCGGCGGCCTGATCAACCCGACCCTGAGCGAGTACGTGATCGCTCGCGAGGTCTATGTCACCGACGAGAGCAAGCTGAAGAACTTCGGCACCGGCAAGGCTGGCATCGAGCTGGGCGGCGTCGACTTCGAGGGCCCGTTCGAGAAGAGCCACGAACTGTTCATCGACAAGACCTGGACCTACGGCGTGCGCGAACCGTTCCCGAAGGAAAAGGTGGTCGCCCACGTCGATTCCAGTGGTGGCCAGATCGTCGCCAAGGTGTTCACGGCACCGGATTTCATCGCCTACGTCGAGGAAGGCATGGGCGAGCCGGGCGCGTTCAAGCGCGAACAGCCGGCCGGCTACGTGGCCCCGGCATACAGCCTTGAACCGGCACCGGCCAGCCTGCCGGCGCTGGCACCGGCCTTCGAGGCGCATGCCGCGCCGCTGCGCGAGGTCTACGCGCAGTGGCTGAAGGCCACCACCGCCGATGAACAGAAGGCCCTGCGCAAGCAGGACTTCGCTGCGCAGATGGCCTTCACCTCGGCCACCGCCACCCTGGGCAGCGGCCTGGGCCGGGAGGCCAACGAGGCCTACAACGACTTCGTTTCCCGGCGCAGCCAGTTGATGGGCCGCAGCGCCCTGGTGGTGCCCTGAGCTGACTGGCGCCGCCTGCCCGGCTGCGCTACCGTCGCCTTCCAGACGAAGGCGTACGGGTGGTTTGCACGCATTCGGCTAGAATTGCCCCCTTCTTTACACGACGGCTTCCGATGAATCCGAACTACCTCGACTTCGAGCAACCCATCGCCGACCTGGAAGCCAAGATCCAGGAACTGCGCAACGCCAGTGCCGGGCCGGCGGTCAATGTCGAGGCGGAAGTGCACGCGCTGCAGGACAAGCTGCGCATGCGCACCGCGCAGATCTTCCGCAACCTGACCTCGTGGCAGGTGCTGCAGCTGGCCCGGCACCCGTCGCGTCCGTACACCGCCGACTACATCCGCGTCATGTTCGATGAGTTCCAGGAGCTGGCCGGTGACCGCGCCTTCGCCGACGACAAGGCGATCATGGGCGGCCTGGCCCGCATCAATGGCCGCGCGGTAATGGTGATCGGCCACCAGAAGGGCCGCGACACCAAGGAAAAGATCAAGCGCAACTTCGGCATGCCCAAGCCGGAGGGTTACCGCAAGGCGCTGCGCCTGATGAAGATGGCAGAGCGCTTCGGCCTGCCGGTGCTGACCCTGATCGACACCGCCGGCGCCTGGCCGGGCATCGACGCCGAGTCGCGCGGCCAGTCCGAGGCCATCGCGCGCAACCTGATCGAGATGGCCGAGCTGAAGGTGCCGATCATCTGCACCGTGATCGGTGAAGGCGGCTCCGGCGGTGCGTTGGCACTGGGCGTGGGCGACCGCACCGTGATGCTGGAATACGCGGTGTACTCGACCATCACCCCGGAAGGCTGCGCCTCGATCCTGTGGAAGGACGCGGGCAAGGCCAAGGAAGCGGCCGAGCAACTGGGCCTGACCGCCCCGCGCCTGAAGAGCCTGGGCCTGGTCGACAAGGTCGTGCGCGAGCCGACCGGTGGCGCCCACCGCAACCCGACCCAGATGGCCAAGCGCCTGAAGGCCGTGCTGCTGAACGAGCTGGACGCGCTGGAAAAGCTCTCCACCGAGCAACTGCTGGAGCAGCGCTACACGCGCCTGCGCAGTTACGGCACGTACGAAGCAGCCTGATTCATCGGCTTGTTACTTTCTTGCTCGTGCAAGAAAGTAACCAAAGAACACGCCGCCGAACGCGAGCCGGTGCCACGCACCGGTTCCCTGCGCTTCTCGGTGAATCAGGGGACGGCGCCGAACTCGCTGCGCTCAGACATCGGCGCCTCTTCGCCCCTGTATCACCTGCGATGCTCGGCTCGCTCATGGCGGACCTGAACATCAAAAGCCACAGCTGCACCCAGTAGATCCACGCCATGCGTGGATGCATCTGTGCGATGCGCTGCGCGCCCCGTTCAGAACGGCTTGGCCAGCACCAGCCACACGATCGGAATGAACGCCAGCAGCGGGATCTCGTTGATCCAGCGCAGCGCGCGCGACGACGGCAGCGCCCGGCCCTTGGCCACGCCCTTGAGCAGGCGACCGGTCCAGCCGAAGTACACCAGCAGCAGCACCACCAGGCCCAGCTTGGCGTGCAGCCAGCCAGCGCCGCCCGGCGCGACCATGGTCGGGAAATCCGGGATGACCTTGTAGCCCAGCCACAGCACCAGGCCCAGCACAAAGGCCAGGCCGAACATCGAGTGGCCGAAACGGTACAGGCGCAGGCCCATCAGCTGCAGGCGCTCGGTCACCGCCGGCTGGCCTGCGGTCTCGGCCAGGTTGACCAGGATGCGCGGCAGGTAGAACACCGTGGCCATCCACGCCACCACGAATACGATGTGGAAGGTCTTGACCCAGTAGTAGCTCTGCATGCGCTCGCTCCGGCGGCTGGCGTAGATGGGCGCCTATTGTCGCAGTAGAGCCACCTCCTGGGTGGCTGCCGCGTCCAATCGCCGCATCAGGACAGCCACGCATGGCGTGGCTCTACTGCGGGTCCGCCACACCCGGGGGCGCAACACCGTACGATAGGCGCCGTTTTCCCCGATCGCGCACCGCCCCATGGACAAGACCTACGACGCCGCCTACTTCCAACGCTGGTACCGCCGCGCCGACATCGGCGGCAGCGCCCGCCTGGCGCGCAAGGTGGCCCTGGCCGTGGCCAGCGCCGAGTACTACCTGGAACGACCGATCCGCAGTGTGCTGGACATCGGCTGCGGCGAAGGCGCCTGGCGTGCGCCGCTGCTGAAGCTGCGTCCGAAGGTCGAATACCTGGGCTTCGACAGCAGCGAGTACGCTGTGCGCCGCTACGGCCGCACCCGCAACCTGCACCTGGCCCGCTTCGGCGACTTCGCCTGGCTGCGGCCCTGCGCGCCGGTCGACCTGCTGGTGTGTTCGGACGTGATGCACTACGTGCCCGACCGCGAGCTGCGCGCCGGCCTGGCCGGCGTGGCCGAGCTGACCGGCGGCGTGGCCTTCCTGGAGACCTTCGCCGCCGAGGACGCGTTCGACGGCGACCACGAGGGCTTCCAGGCCCGCCCGGCACGCTGGTATCGGCGGACGCTGGCCCGGCACGGCCTGCAGCCGGTCGGGTCGCACTGCTGGCTCGGCCCCGCCCTGGCAGGCGACGCCGCCGCGCTGGAACGGATGTGAATCCAGATTCATTATTTTCAGCCAACTTAACCTGCGGGACACCCGGATGGGATATGCTGCGCGGCAACATATGACCATACATATTCGGTCGTCATGCTCTATCAACTGCACGAACTGACCCGCAACCTGCTCGCCCCCTGGGTGCACCAGGCCCAGGCCAACGCCAGATTTTTCGCCAACCCGGGCCACTGGTGGTCGCAGATGCCCGGCGCCGATCGCCTGGCGGCGGTCAATGAGCTGTTCCACCGCATCGGCAAGGATTACGAGAAGCCCGAGTGGGGCATCAACGAAATCGAGGTCGACGGCGAGCGCGTGCCGATCGTCGTGCACGAGGAAGTGAGCAAGCCGTTCTGCAAGCTGCTGCGCTTCAAGCGCCACAGCAATGAAGCCGAACAGCTGCACACCATGCTCAACCAGCCGTTCGTGCTGGTCGTGGCACCGCTGTCCGGGCACCACGCCACGTTGCTGCGCGATACCGTGCGCACGCTGCTGCGCGACCACCGTGTGTACGTCACCGACTGGGTGGACGCGCGCATGGTGCCGGCCAACGAAGGCGAGTTTGGCCTGGACGATTACATCGCCTACATCCAGGAGTTCATCCGCCATCTGGGCGTCGAACGCCTGCACGTGGTCAGCGTGTGCCAGCCGACGGTACCGGTGCTGGCCGCGGTTTCACTGATGGCCAGCCGTGGCGAGCCGACACCGCGCACCCTGGTGATGATGGGCGGCCCGATCGATGCACGCTGCAGCCCGACCGCAGTGAACAACCTGGCCACGCAGAACCCGCTGTCGTGGTTCGAGAACAACGTCATCCACACCGTGCCGGCCAGCTATCCCGGCGCCGGCCGCCGCGTGTATCCGGGCTTCCTGCAGCACGCCGGCTTCCTGTCGATGAACCCCAGCCGCCACTTCAGTTCGCACTGGGATTTCTACACCGACCTGGTCAAGGGCGACCTGGAAGACGCCGACGCGCACCGTCGCTTCTACGACGAGTACAACGCGGTGCTGGACATGCCGGCCAAGTACTACCTGGATACCATCCGCGTGGTGTTCCAGGACTTCCTGCTGCCGCGTGGCGAGTGGGTGGTCAATGGCGAGAAGGTCGATCCGTCGGCGATCCGCGATACCGCGCTGCTGAGCATCGAGGGCGAACTGGACGACATCGCCGGCCTCGGCCAGACCGAAGCAGCGCAGGCGCTGTGCACCGGCATTGCTGCTGACCGCCGCGAGCATTTCATCGTCGAAGGCGCCGGCCACTACGGCATCTTCAGCGGCCGTCGCTGGCGCGAAGTGGTGTACCCGAAGGTGCGCGACTTCTTCGCTGCGCATGCCGAGGCACCGGCGGCGAAGGCCACGAAGAAGAAGAGCAACGTCACTCCGTTGCGGCGAAAGGCGGGGTAACTCCCCGCCGTGGGGTCGGATCCCTTTCCAACGGAAAGGGCTCTG
>NZ_LEKR01000038.1:0-46636 GCF_001580555.1 Stenotrophomonas sp. DDT-1 | reverse complement strand
GTTCTGATGAATGCGACCCTGGCAACCCGTGATCGGCCCTGGGGCCTGATCGCGCTGGCGCTGGCTGTTCTTGCCTGGGCCGGCCTGATGGCAGCTGTATTCGCCTTCGCCGCCAGTTTCGGTTCGCCCGGGGATGGCAGCCATGGCATGCAGGCCATGCAGTACTGGATCCTGGCTGCACTGACCATGCTCGTGCTGTCCTTTGTTGGCAGCCTGGTGGCGATGGTGATGGCCTGGCGTTGCCGCCGCGGCGGCGTATTGGCCGCCATTGCCGGTGGCCTGCTGGTGGTACTGGTGTCGTTGATCCTGATGGTGATCGGGGCCACTCTGGCCTGACGGCGCCTGCGCCATTTGGCAAGTGGCGGGCAGCCGGGGATAATCACGCGGCATTCGTTTTGTCGCCCCCTCTCCAGACAGGTAACCGGCCCGACCATGAGTACGATCCGCAGCATCCACGCCCGTGAAATCCTCGACAGCCGTGGCAATCCCACGCTGGAAGCCGAAGTCATCCTGGAGGACGGTTCGTTCGGTCGCGCCGCGGTTCCCTCCGGCGCCTCGACCGGTACCAAGGAAGCGGTCGAGCTGCGTGACGGCGACAAGACCCGTTACCTGGGCAAGGGCGTGCGCAAGGCCGTGGACAACGTCAACACCACGATTGCCGCCGCGCTGAAGGGCTTCGAAGCCACCGACCAGGCCGGCCTCGACCGTCGCCTGATCGATCTGGACGGCACCGAGAACAAGGGGCGGCTGGGTGCCAACGCGCTGCTGGGTGTTTCGATGGCCGCCGCGCACGCCGCCGCCGCATCCAGCAAGCAGGCGCTGTGGCAGTACCTGGCTGCCCGGACCGGCGTGGCGCCGTCGCTGCCGGTGCCGATGATGAACATCATCAACGGCGGCGCGCATGCCGACAACAACGTCGACTTCCAGGAGTTCATGGTGCTGCCGGTGGGCTTCACCTCGTTCTCCGAAGCATTGCGCGCTGGTACCGAAATCTTCCATTCGCTGAAGTCGGTGCTGAAGGGCCACGGCCTGAGCACGGCGGTGGGCGACGAAGGCGGATTCGCGCCGGACTTCCGCAGCAACGTCGAAGCGCTGGACACCATCCTCGAAGCGATCGGCAAGGCTGGCTACACCGCCGGTGAAGACGTGCTGCTGGGCCTGGACGTGGCCTCCAGTGAGTTCTTCGAGAACGGCAAGTACAACCTGGTCGGCGAGAACAAGCGCCTGACCTCCGAACAGTTCGTCGACTTCCTCGCCGACTGGGCCGCGCAGTACCCGATCATCACGATCGAAGACGGCCTGGCCGAGAACGACTGGGCGGGCTGGAAGCTGCTGACCGACCGCATCGGCAAGAAGGTGCAGCTGGTCGGTGACGACCTGTTCGTGACCAACCCGAAGATCTTCCAGGAAGGCATCGACTCGGGCACCGCCAACGCGATCCTGATCAAGGTCAACCAGATCGGCACCCTCAGCGAAACCCTGGAAGCGATCGCCATGGCCGACCGCGCCGGCTATGCCGCCGTGGTCTCGCACCGCTCGGGCGAAACCGAAGACACCACCATCGCCGATATCGCGGTGGCCACTACCGCCACCCAGATCAAGACCGGCTCGCTGTGCCGCAGCGATCGCGTGGCCAAGTACAACCAGCTGCTGCGCATCGAGGAAGCCCTCGGCGCCCGCGCGCGTTACGCCGGTCGTGACGCGTTCGTTTCGCTGAAGCGCTGAGCCGATGCGCGACTGGCGCTGGATGCTGCTGGTGCTGGCCCTGTTGCTGGGCTGGCTGCAGTACCGCTTCTGGTTCGGTCCGGGCAATTCGGGTGAAGTGATGATGCTCGAAGCCCAGGTCGCCAACCAGGAGCGGGACAATGAGGGCCTGCAGCAGCGCAACGACGCGCTGGCCGCCGAAGTGAAGGACCTCAAGGAAGGCCAGTCCGCCATCGAGGAACGCGCGCGCAGCGAGCTGGGCATGATCAAGCCCGGCGAGAAGTTCTACCGCGTGGTCGAGGATGCGCCGGTCCGTCCGGCGCAGCCCGCTGCAGGCGTCACTGTCCAGGCCGGCGATCACCCGGCGGACGTTCCATGAGCGCGGCGATCTGGGTGGTGGTTCCGGCTGCCGGCCGTGGCGCCCGCTTTGGTGCGCCGCTGCCCAAGCAGTACCTGCAGGCGGGCGGGCAGATCCTGCTCGCCCATACCCTGGACGCGCTGCTGGCGCATCCGGCCGTGGCCGGCGCAATGGTGGTGATCGGCCAGGACGATGGCGACTGGCCGGGCTGGAGCGAATGGGCCGGCAAACCGGTACTGACCTGCATCGGTGGCGCGACCCGTGCCGCCTCGGTGCTGGCCGGGCTGCAGGCACTGCCGGACTCGGTGCGCGCCGACGAATTCGTGCTGGTCCACGACGCCGCGCGACCCAACCTGTCGCTGGCCGATCTTGGCCGCCTGCTTGAAGTCGGGCGTGCCGATCCGGTCGGGGCGATCCTGGCCGCACCGGTGCGCGACACCCTCAAACGTGCGGGCGACGACGGTGGCATCGATGGCACCGAACCGCGCGAGCGGCTGTGGCGTGCGCTGACACCACAGCTGTTCCGCCGCCACCAGCTCAGCCGCGCGCTGTCTGACGCCGCCGCTGCCGGTGTTGAAGTCACCGACGAGGCCATGGCCATGGAGCGCCAGGGCCAGCGCCCGCTGCTGGTGGAAGGCAGCGAGGACAACTTCAAGGTCACCACCCCGGCCGATCTGGACCGGTTCGAATTCGTACTTTCCCGCCGCGCCGGCTGACTGCCTGCGCGGCCCTGCTGCAAGGGCTGCATCCATGAGCACCGCACCGTTCCCGCCCGTCCGTATCGGCCAGGGCTACGACGTCCATGCCTTCGGTGAAGGCGATCACATCATGCTCGGCGGGGTGAACGTGCCGCACAGCTGCGGCGTGCTGGCGCACAGCGACGGCGACGTGATCCTGCACGCCTTGTGCGATGCGATGCTCGGTGCGCTGGCGCTGGGCGATATCGGCCAGCATTTCCCGCCGAGCGATGATCGCTGGAAGGGCGCCGACAGCAGCGATTTCGTGCGCCATTGCGACAGCCTGCTGCGCGAGCGTGGCTGGCGCGTTGGCAACACCGACATCACCGTGATCTGCGAGCGGCCGAAGGTTGGCCCGCATGCGCTGGCCATGCGTGAGCGCATTGGTGGGTTGCTGCAGCTGCCGCTGGACGCGGTCAGCGTCAAGGCCACCACCTCGGAGAAGCTGGGCTTCACCGGCCGCAGTGAAGGCATCGCCGCGCAGGCGGTCGTGTTGCTGGTGGCGGCATGATCCCGCTGCCGTTGGCGTTTGGTGCGCCGCTGTTGACGGCACGCATCCGCACCACGCCGGACGATTTCCAGGTGGATGAACTGCCGGCCTTCGAGGCCACCGGTGAAGGCGAGCACCTGCTGCTGCACATCCGCAAGCGCGGCGCCAACACCGTGCATGTGGCCAAGCTGCTGGCCAAGTGGGCGGGCCTGCCGGAAATGGCGGTGAGCTACGCCGGCATGAAGGATCGGCATGCGGTCACCACCCAGCGTTTCAGCGTGCACCTGCCCAAGCGCATCGCACCGGACCTGGCCGAGCTGGCCAGCGACGAGATCGAGGTGCTCGACGCGACCTGGCACAACCGCAAGCTGCAGCGCGGCGCACTGGCCGGCAACCGCTTCAGGCTGGTGCTGCGCGAGGTGCAGGGCGATGCTGCGGCGATCAGCGAGCGCCTGCAGCAGATCGCCGGGCGCGGCCTGCCGAACTGGTTTGGCGAGCAGCGCTTCGGCCGCGACGGCGGCAACGTGCCTGCGGCATTGGCGATGTTCGGTGGCCGCCGCATGCGCAAGGACCAGCGTTCGCTGCTGCTGTCAGCCGCGCGCTCGGCGCTGTTCAATCGTGTGCTCGCCGCGCGCGTGGAGCAGGGCAACTGGGATCAACCGCTGGACGGTGAAGTGTGGATGCTCGATGGCAGCCGCAGCGTGTTCGGCCCCGAACCCTACACCGACGTGCTGGCCGAGCGCCTGGCGCGTTTCGACATCCATCCCAGCGCGCCGCTGTGGGGCGAAGGCGAGCTGCGCAGCGCCGACGCTGCACGTGAGCTGGAGCTGGCCGCGCTGGACGACGAGGAATCGAAGGCGCTGCGCGCTGGCCTGGAAGACGCACGGCTGAAGCAGGAGCGCCGCGCGCTGCGCCTGCGCCCGGCATTGCTGCAGCATCAATGGCTGGCCAGTGATGTACTGGAACTCTCGTTCGCGTTGCCGCCGGGCTGCTACGCCACCGCCGTGCTGCACGAACTAGGCCCCGTCGAAGACGCCGCGCAGGCCTGACAGAAAAAGGGGACGGAGGGAGTCAACTCGTTTGTGGCACAAACGACTTGATTCCCTCCGTCCCTGTTTCTCAACGCCGTGCCAGCAGCACCAGCACCGCGCCGGTGCCGCCTTGCCCGGCCGGCGCCGAATGAAACGCCAGCACGTCGTTGCGCAGCCGCAGCAGACGATCGACCAGGTTCTTCAGCACCGGTGCACCGCCATCGGACTGCAGGCCCTTGCCGTGGATGATGCGCACGCAGCCATACTCGTGTGCATGCGCTTCCAGCAGGAACTGGCGCAGCAGGGTTTCCGCCTGCGCGGCGGTGGCGCCGTGCAGGTCCAGCTCATCCTGCAACGAATACTGGCCGCGCTTGAGACGCTGGAACAGGCGCGGTGGCAGGTTGTCGCGGCGGTAGCTGGCCACGTCGCCCGCTTCCAGCGGCGTACTGTCGCGCAGCAGCCGGGCGAACTCGCCCGCGGCTTCGGCGTCGTCGCGTTCGGCCATGCGTGCGCGCGGCTTCGGCCGGGGCGCAGCAGGTGCCGGTTCGGCATCCTTGCGCAGCGGCGTCACTTCACCGATGGCCGCACGGAACAGCGCGGCCGGATCTTCGTCTTCAGGGTGCGACATGCGCACAGGGTAAACCGCCGGCGCGGGTCTGCCTATGACGGTTCGATGTCGGCCGTGACCGCCGGCAGGGTAGGACCGGCGGCTCGCATGCGGCACAATAGACGATGCCCTTGCAGGGTCGACGGCTTCCGCAGGGGAGTACGACGGTCCCGCCCACACTGCACGGTGACGGAATCGAATTCTTGGAAAATCAAGCGGTTAAATCGAAGATGCGAATCCTGGTCAGTAATGACGATGGTGTCGACGCCGCAGGCATCCGGATGCTTGCTTCGGTGCTGCGCGAGGCTGGACACGAAGTCACGGTGGTCGCGCCTGATCGCGATCGCTCCGGTGCCAGCAACTCGCTGACCCTGGACCTTCCGATCCGGCTCAAGCGCATCGACCATTACACCGTCTCGGTGGCGGGCACGCCGACCGACTGCGTGCATCTGGCGCTGACCGGCCTGCTTGAATTCGAGCCGGACATCGTCGTGTCAGGCATCAACAACGCCGCCAACCTCGGCGACGACGTGATCTATTCCGGCACCGTCTCGGCGGCGATGGAAGGCCGCTTCCTCGGCCTGCCGGCGGTGGCGGTCTCGCTGGTCACCCGCAACCACGATCCGAAGCACTTCGACACCGCCGCGCGTGCCGCAGTGGAGATCGTGGCCCGGCTCAAGGCCGATCCGCTGCCGGCCGACACCATCCTCAACGTCAACGTGCCGGATCTGCCGTGGAGCGAGGTCCAGGGCTTCGAGGTCACCCGCCTTGGCAACCGCCATCGTGCCGAAGGCTGCATCGCGCAGAAGGATCCGCGCGGCAACGACGTGTACTGGATCGGCCCTGCCGGGCGCGAGCAGGACTCCGGCCCGGGTACCGACTTCCACGCGGTGCGTACTGGCCACATCTCGATCACCCCGATCCAGGTGGACCTGACCCGCTACCAGGCGCTGGAGAAAGTGGCCAGCTGGGTGGGTGGCCTCAGCGCCGCGCTGGACCGGCCGGCATGAGTCCACGCCTGCGACTGCAGCCGGAAGCTGTCGGCATCGGCATGACCTCGCAGCGCGTGCGTGACCGTCTGGTCGATCGCCTGCGCGAAGCTGGCATCGTCGACGAGTCCACCTTGAACGCAATCCGGGTAGTGCCGCGCCACCTGTTCATCGATGAAGCACTGGCCTCGCGTGCCTATGAGGACACCGCGCTGCCGATCGGCCATGGCCAGACCATCTCGCAGCCCTGGGTGGTCGCCCGGATGACCGAGGCGGTGCTCCAGGTCGCGCCGAAGCGCGTGCTGGAAGTCGGCACCGGCTCGGGCTACCAGGCCGCCATCCTGGGCGCGCTGGGCCTGGAGGTCTACACCGTGGAGCGAATCGGTGACCTGTTGCGGCAGGCACGCAAGCGCTTCCGCGCACTGGGCATGAACATCCGCACCAAGCATGACGACGGTCGCGCCGGATGGGCCGAGCACGGTCCGTTCGATGCCATCGTGGTCACCGCCGCGGCGCCTGCACTGGTCGATGAACTGGTCGGGCAGCTGGCTGAAGGGGGGCGCCTGGTGGCGCCGGTGGGTGGCCCGGGCGGACAGTCGCTGGTGCAGCTGGACCGCAAGCCCGATGGCAGCATCGAACAACACGTGCTGGCGCCGGTCACGTTCGTGCCGCTGCTGTCTGGCATGCTCGACTAATCCACGGAGCAGGGTTGCATGAAGATTTTCGGGCCGCTGTACGAGCGGGCGATGAAGTGGGCGGCGCACGAACGCGCGCCGACCTATCTGACGGTATTGAGTTTCTTTGAAGCGATCATCTTCCCGGTGATGCCGGAAGTGATGCTGGCACCGATGTGCGTGGCCCAGCCCAAGCGTGGCTGGTGGTTCGCCACCCTCAGCCTGGCGGGCTCGATGGTCGGCGCGCTGGTTGGTTATGCGCTGGGTCATTACGCTTTCGAGGCGATCAAGCCAGTGTTCGAGGCGCTGGGCATGCTTCCAGCGATCGAGCAGGGCATCACCACCGTGCAGGCGAAGATGGCCGAATCACCGTGGGCGGTGTTCACCTTCCTGGTGCTGGGCGGCTTCATGCCGATCCCGATGAAGGTCTTCACGTGGGCATCGGGTATCGTCGGCGTACCGATGCCGCAGTACCTGTTGAGCATGTTGATCGGTCGTGGCAAGCGCGTGTTCGTGCTGGCCGCGGTCATCCGTATCGGTGGTGCGCGTGCCGAAGCGGCGCTGCGTCGCTGGATTGAACCGCTGGGCTGGATCGCCACCGTGCTGGTGGTGGTGCTGATCGCCTGGCTTGTATGGAGGTCGAAGTTCGCATGAATCCTGATCGTCTGAGCAAGGGAGTGCGCATCGGCGCGCTGGCGTTGCTGGTTTCCACACTGGCCGCCTGCGGTACCGCCACCGTGGTCCGCCCGGGCGGCGGCAACGCTGGTGGCGTGACCACGCCGAAGACCTCGGTACCCAAGCCTGGGCAGACCGTGGTGGTGCGCAAGGGCGACACCATCTATGCGCTGGCCCGCATCCATGACATCACCCCGGCCGACCTGATTGCCTGGAATCGTCTGGACAACCCGTCGACCATCTACCCCGGCCAGGTGATCCGCCTGTATCCGCAGGGGGCCACCAGCGGCCGTGCGCCGACCACGGTGGTCACCCCGCCGCGTTCGGCTGGCAGCAGTGGCGGCAGCACCGCGCCGGCCCCGGCGCCGGTCGGGCCGGTGAAGAGCAACATCGCCTGGCGCTGGCCAGCCGATGGCGCGATCGTCGGCCGCTACGTGGCCGGTGACGCGACCAAGCAGGGCGTGGACATCGCCGGCACCAGCGGCCAGCCGGTCAAGGCAACCGCCAACGGTGTGGTGGTGTACTCCGGTGCCGGCCTGGTCGGCTACGGCGAACTGATCATCATCAAGCACAGCGACCAGTGGCTGTCCGCCTATGGTCACAACCGCAAGCGCCTGGTGAATGAAGGGCAGAGCGTGAAGGCTGGCGAGCAGATCGCCGAAATGGGCCGCACCGGTGCGAACCGCGACATGGTCCACTTCGAGATTCGCTACAACGGCAAGCCGGTCGATCCGCAGCAGTACCTGCCGGCACGCTGATCACCGTGTGATCGGGTAGCGCCGGGTCACGCCCGGCGGCTTTCCGCGCCGCGTCGCGGCGCCGCCCGAGCATGGGCTCGGGCGCTACAGAGTACGTGTGATCCAGGGTACCGCCGGGCCATGCCCGGCGACGCCACGTCAGCCTTCGAGAATGAAGGCGGCGGCGACCTTGCGGCCTTCGCCGGCCAGGATGTTGAAGGTGCGTGCGGCAGCCGGATTGTTCATCACTTCCAGGCCGATGCCGCGGGACAGGCAGGCGGCCATTACCACCGCCGGCGGGAACACCTGGCGGTCACCGGTACCCAGCACGATCAGCGCCGGGTTCAGCGCCAGGATCGGCTCGAGGTCCGCCAGCTGCAACGCAGCGGCACTCGCCACCGGCCAATGCGCGACCAGCTGGTCCGGGGTCAGGAAGAAGCTGCCGTCCAGCACCTGGTCATTGACCTTGGCCGAGCGGCCATCGGCGGCGCGCAGGCTGTAGGCGTAGTCGGGCGGTTCGTGGTTCAGCTGCATGACGGTAGGGCGATCAGCCGCGCGGCAGCACGATCTGGCGCTGTTCCCTGCTCGGGCGGTACAGCACGGCGACGTGGCCGATGCGCTGCACCAGCGCGCTCCCGGTGGCTTCGACGATCTCGCCGATCATCACGTCACGGGCGTCGCGATCCTCGGCGGCGACCTTCACCTTGACCAGTTCGTGGCGCTCCAGCACTTCGTTCAGCTCAGCGATGAAGGCCGGGGTCACGCCCTTGCCGCCGGTCTGCAGCAGGGCCTTCAGGTCGTGGGCTTGGCCGCGCAGGAAACGGGTCTGGGAGGCGGTCAGGGCGATGGACATGCAGGAAAACACGGTTGAATGGGGCGATCAGGGTATCATGAGGACCCCATCAGCCCCTATTTTCAATGGCTACCCGCAGCAAAAGCAGCCAGCGCTGGCTCAAGGAACACTTCTCCGACCCCTTCGTGAAGAAGGCGCAGGCCGAAGGCATGCGCTCGCGCGCCGCCTACAAGCTCGAAGAGCTGCTTGAACGTGACCGGCTGCTGAAGCCGCACATGGTGGTGGTCGACCTCGGCGCGGCACCGGGCGGCTGGTCTCAGCAGGTTCGGAGACAGATTGGCGACACCGGCCGCGTGCTGGCCCTGGACATCCTGGACATGCCGCCGCTGGCCGGCGTGGAGTTCCTTCATGGTGACTTCAGGGAAGAAGCCGTCCTATCGCAGTTTGAAGCCATGCTCGGGGATCAGCCGGTAGACCTTGTGCTGTCGGACATGGCCCCCAATAAGAGTGGTGTAGGCGCGGTCGACCAGCCGCGGATGATGCACCTGGCGGAGCTGGCCCTGGATTTTGCCGACAACCACCTGAAGACCGGTGGGGCATTCCTGATCAAGCTGTTCCAGGGCGAGGGCTTTGACGACTACGTGCGCGAGATGCGCCGCCGGTACGACAAGGTCTCCATCCGCAAGCCGGAAGCCTCGCGCAAGCGCTCTCCCGAGGTGTACGCCTTGGGTCAGGGAAAACGCGCCCACATGAAGTAAGCTCGCAATGTACGCAAGTTCGACCCCCACGCAACGCCAGCACTGAGAGGAACACCGGAGCCAATGAGGATGAACGACTTGACCAAGAACCTCCTGCTATGGGTGGTCGTCGCCGTCGTGCTGATGGTGGTCTTCCAGAGCTTCTCGCCGAAGTCCTCCGGAGCCGGCGCGCAGGGTGCGTCGTACTCGCAGTTCCTGGACCAGGTGGACAGCGGCAACGTGCAGAAGGTCGCTTTCGGCGGCGACATGCGCGGCGGCACCAGCCAGCTGACCTACACCACCCGCGGCGGGCAGACATCCACCATCACCGCACCGTTCGATCGCGACCTGATCAACGTGCTGCGCACCAAGAACGTGGAGATCGTGCAGGAGGAGCCGTCCAGCGGCATCTCCCTGGGCGCGATCCTGATGAATTTCCTGCCGGTCATCCTGATCATCGGCTTCTGGTTGTTCATCATGCGGCAGATGCAGGGCGGGGGCGGCGGTGCCAAGGGCGCGATGTCCTTCGGCAAGTCGCGCGCCAAGCTGCAGGGCGAAGACCAGATCAAGGTCACCTTCGCCGACGTCGCCGGCTGCGATGAGGCCAAGGAAGAAGTGGGCGAGCTGGTCGACTTCCTGCGCGACCCGTCCAAGTTCACCAAGCTGGGCGGCAAGATTCCGCGCGGCGTGCTGATGGTGGGCCCGCCGGGTACCGGCAAGACGCTGCTGGCCAAGGCCATTGCCGGCGAAGCCAAGGTGCCGTTCTTCTCGATCTCCGGTTCGGACTTCGTGGAAATGTTCGTGGGCGTCGGCGCCAGCCGCGTGCGTGACATGTTCGAGCAGGCCAAGAAGCATGCCCCGTGCATCATCTTCATCGACGAAATCGACGCCGTCGGTCGCCACCGTGGCGCCGGCCTGGGCGGCGGTCATGACGAGCGCGAGCAGACCCTGAACCAGCTGCTCGTCGAAATGGATGGTTTCGAGGGTGGCGAAGGCGTGATCGTGATCGCCGCGACCAACCGCCCGGACGTGCTGGACCCGGCGCTGCTGCGTCCGGGCCGTTTCGACCGCCAGGTCGTGGTTGGCCTGCCGGACGTGAAGGGCCGTGAGCACATCCTGAAGGTCCACATGCGCAAGCTGCCGCTCGCCGACGATGTCGAGCCGATGGTGATCGCGCGGGGTACCCCGGGCTTCTCCGGTGCTGATCTGGCCAACCTGTGCAACGAGGCGGCCCTGTTCGCCGCGCGTGGCAACGAGAAGGAAGTCCGCATGGACCACTTCGACCGTGCCCGTGACAAGATCCTGATGGGTGCCGAGCGCCGCTCGATGGCCATGAGCGAAGAAGAGAAGACCCTGACCGCCTACCACGAAGCCGGCCACGCCATCGTCGGCCGCCTGGTGCCCGAGCACGACCCTGTCTACAAGGTCACGATCATCCCGCGCGGCCGTGCGCTGGGCGTGACCATGTACCTGCCGGAAGGCGACAAGTATTCGATGAACCGCGTGGCGATCAAGTCGCAGCTGTGCTCGCTGTACGGTGGTCGTGTGGCCGAGGAGCTGATCTTCGGTGCCGACAAGGTCACCACGGGCGCTTCCAACGACATCGAACGCGCCACCAAGATGGCCCGCAACATGGTCACCAAGTGGGGCCTGTCCGACCAGCTCGGCCCGATCGCCTATGGCGAAGAGGATGACGAGGTGTTCCTGGGCCGATCGGTCACCCAGCACAAGAGCGTGTCCAACGACACCGCGCGCCGCATCGATGAGGAAGTGCGCAAGATCCTCGACGAGGCCTACGCGCGCACCACCGAGCTGATGACGGCCAACCTGGACAAGCTGCACGCGATGTCCCAGCTGCTGCTGCAGTACGAGACGATCGACGCGCCGCAGATCGACGCCATCATGGAAGGCCGCGATCCGCCGCCGCCGGCCGGCTGGAGCAAGTCGAACAAGGATGGTGGCAACGACAAGGACGGCGACGCCCGTCCGCTGCCGCCGATCGCGGGCCCGGCCGAATCGCACTGACGGTCCGCTGCGCGTGACACCAGACGAGGCCGGGGCAACCCGGCTTCGTCGTTTCCGGGCTACCGGCCCATTCCGAAGAACCGAACTGACGCTGGAGCCCGCATGTCTGCCCCGAAGCCCGAACCGATTTCCCACACCGCCGAAATGGTCATCGCCACCGTGGTCGGCGTGGGTGTGGGCCTCGGAGCCGACAATCTGCTGCTGGGCTGCGTGGTGGGTATCGCGGTCGGCATCGTGCTGAGCATCGCCAGGACCCTGTACGTGGACCGCAGGCGCCGCCGCCGTTGAAGGGTGTCGGCAGGGCTGCGCCCTGCACCCGTGGTAGTGCCGGCCACTGGCCGGCAACCTCAATAGCAAAAGCAAAAGCAAAAGCAAAAGCAAAAGCAAAAGCGGGCTTTCCGTGGGATGGCGGGGCGGTGTCGGAGTGCGGGGACGCTGCAAGTACGTCCCTGTAAGCTTGGCAGCCGCATCCATGCGGCTGACACCCCGCCCTCCGACACCGCCCCACCTCTGACAGGTTTCTGCTGCTGTTGGTGGGTGTCGACCTTGGTCGACACGGCAGATCCACGCCATGCGTGGATGCATTTCGATTCCAATTCGAAATATTCGATTCCGATGGAGATTCAGCCACGCATGGCGTGGATCTACTGCAGATCGCGGAAATCTGTCGAAGGCGGGGTGGGTCCGGTTGCGGGGGCGTGAGCCGCATGGATGCGGCGACCGAGCTTACATGGACGTACTTGCAGCGGCCCCCGCAACCGGACCCACCCCGCCATTCTTCAGTGAACCCGCTGTTGCTCCGGCTGTTGCTGTCGCTCTGGCCTCTGCGGGTGCAGGGCGCAGCCCTGCCGAACTAAACTACCTTTCGTTGTCCCAGCAGGATTGCCCATGTTCGATACCTCGCCCCAGCTCGACTGCGCCGGCCGCATCCTGCGCCTCGACCGTGCCCAGGTCATGGGCATCGTCAACGTCACCCCGGACTCGTTTTCCGATGGTGGCGCGCACGACACCACCGAGGCCGCAGTCGCTCATGGCCTGAAGCTGGTCGAGGAGGGCGCGGACCTTCTCGATATCGGCGGCGAATCGACCCGCCCGGGCGCCACGCCGGTATCGGTCGAGGAGGAGCTGGGCCGGGTGATTCCGGTGGTCGAGCAGCTGGCGGCCCGGACCCACGTGCCGATCAGCATCGACACCTTCAAGCCGGAAGTGATGCGCGCGGCCGTGGCCGCTGGCGCCGGCATGATCAACGACATCTTCGGCCTGCGCCAGGAGGGGGCGCTGGACGCCGCCGCGGAAACCGGCGTGCCGGTAGTGCTGATGCACATGCAGGGCGAACCGGGCCACATGCAGGCCGATCCGCACTACGACGATGTGGTCGCCGAGGTGCACGGCTTCCTGGTGCAGCGCCTGTTCGCTGCCGAGATGGCAGGCATCGCGAAGAAGAACCTGCTGATCGACCTCGGTTTCGGCTTCGGCAAGACCACCGGCCACAACATGACCCTGCTGGCGCGTTCGGAGCGCTTTCTGGAGCTGGGCGTGCCGATGCTGGCCGGCCTGTCGCGCAAGCGCAGTCTCGGTGAACTGACCGGTCGCGATACGCCGTCCGAGCGGGTAGCGGCCTCGGTGGCCGCGCACCTGATCGCAGTCCAGCGTGGCGCGCGCATCGTACGCGTGCATGACGTGGCGGCCACAGTTGATGCGCTGAAGATCTGGCAGGCGGTGCAAGCCGTACCGACGCCGCGCGCCGACGCTGCGCCGACAATCCGCTGGCCGGACGAAGACTGATGGGTATCGATCGGCGGCCACTGGCGATCGCCGTGATGGGGCCGACCGCCAGTGGCAAGACCGCCACTGCGATCGCCCTGGCACGGCAGCTGGGTGGGGAAATCGTCAGCGTCGACTCGGCACTGGTGTACCGCCACCTGGACATCGGTTCGGCCAAGCCCGATGCGACGGAGCGCGCGCAGGCGCCGCACCATCTGCTGGACCTGCGTGACCCCTGGCAGACCTACTCGGCGGCCGAGTTCGCCGCCGATGCCGGGCGGGTCGTGGCCGACATCGTGGCGCGTGGCAGGACGCCGATCCTGGCCGGTGGCACCGGCCTGTACTTCCGGGCGCTGCTGCAGGGCCTGTCGCCGATGCCGGAGGCCGACCCGGCAATGCGCGAAGCGCTCAGCGCCGAGGCGGCCGAGCGTGGCTGGGCGGCACTGCACGCCGAGCTGGCCAAGGTCGACCCGGCCGCCGCCGCACGCATCCATGCCACCGATCCGCAACGCATCCAGCGGGCGCTGGAGGTCTATCGCCTGACCGGTATCCCCATTACTGAATGGCAGCGCCGGCCGGGCGTAGGGCCATTGCCGGTGCGCACCCTCAAGCTGATCCTCGCCCCACGCGACCGTGCGGTTCTTCACCAGCGCATCGAGGCGCGCTTCGACGCCATGCTGGGGCAGGGGTTTCTCGACGAGGTGCGGGCATTGCGCGCGATGCCGGAAATGGCTGCCGTGGCGGCGCCCCTGGACCTGCCGGCAGTGCGCGCGGTCGGCTATCGGCAGGCCTGGGAGTACCTGGATGGGGAGGGGGATGCCGCCCGTTTCCGTGACAAGGCGATCTTCGCCACCCGGCAACTGGCCAAGCGCCAGCTGACCTGGCTGCGCGGCGAGCTTGATGCGCGCTGGTTCGACCCCCATGTTGATGGGGAGCGCCTGGCCAGCGCGGTGTCGACCTTCGTCGCACGCTGAATCCCTGCCAGCCGTGTAACATCCATCGGTCGGCGGGCGGCTCGGGGGCCGCGGCAACCGTCGGCAACCCAATAAGAACAATAATCAGGAGTGTGCAATGTCCAAGGGGCAATCGCTGCAGGATCCTTTCTTGAACGCACTGCGGCGCGAACGCGTGCCGGTTTCGGTGTACCTGGTGAACGGCATCAAGCTGCAGGGCACGATCGAGTCGTTCGACCAGTTCGTGGTCCTGCTGCGCAACACGGTCAGTCAGATGGTCTACAAGCATGCCATTTCCACCGTCGTTCCGGCACGCAACGTAAAGGTCGGTCCGGGCGGTGGGTACGTGCAGTCGGGTGAAGGTGGTCAGGCAGGTGATGAAGCAGACGAGTAATACCGGAGCGGTGAATGTTTGACCGCTCGAAAAAGGGTGAACACGCCCTGTTGATCCAGCCCCATTTCGGCAAGCTGGAAGACGATGTGCTCGAAGAATTCGGTGATCTGGCCCGCTCGGCCGGGGCCAGCATCGCCGCGACGATCACTGCGCGCCTGGACCGTCCGAATCCGTCGACCCTGATCGGCAGCGGCAAGCTGGACGAGATCAAGGCTGCGGCCGACGCCAGCGGGGCCGACCTGATCCTGGTCAACCATGCATTGAGCCCGGGCCAGGAGCGCAACCTGGAACGTTTCCTCGAGCGCCGGGTGATCGACCGCACCGGCCTGATCCTGGACATCTTCGCCCAGCGTGCGCACAGCCACGAAGGCAAGCTGCAGGTCGAACTGGCACAGCTGCGCCACCTGGCTACGCGGCTGGTGCGCGGCTGGACCCATCTGGAGCGCCAGCGCGGCGGTTCGATCGGCCTGCGCGGCCCGGGTGAAACCCAGCTGGAAACCGACCGCCGCCTGCTGCAGAAGCGGGTGGAGCAGCTGCAGAAGCGCCTGGAAAAGGTCGAAGTGCAGCGCACCCAGATGCGCCGTGCGCGTGTGCGCAGCGAGCTGCCGCGCGTGGCCTTGGTGGGCTACACCAACGCCGGCAAGTCGACTCTGTTCAACGCCATGACCGGCGCTGAGGCCTATGCCGCCGACCAGCTGTTCGCAACGCTGGATCCGACCGTGCGCCGCATCGCGGTGCCGGGGGGCAACGTGGTGCTGGCCGATACCGTCGGCTTCGTCCGCGATCTGCCGCATGATCTGGTCGCGGCGTTCCGCTCGACCCTGTCCGAGGCGCGCGAGGCCGACTTCCTGCTGCATGTGGTCGACGCTGCCGATCCGCACCGCGAGGAGCGCATCGCCCAGGTTGACGAGGTGCTGACCGCAGTCGGTGCCGGTGACCTGCCGCAATTGCTGGTGTTCAACAAGATCGACCGCATCGACGGCGCCGACGTGCGCCACGATGGCCAGGACGGTATCCCGGATGAGTCGCGTCGTGAGCGGGTCTGGATTTCCGCGCGTGACGGGCGGGGGCTGGAGCTGCTGCAGGCGGTGCTGGGCAAGCGCCTGGGCCTGCAGCATGTCTCCGGCGAACTGCGCCTGCCGCCGGATGCCGGCCGCCTGCGCGCGCGCCTGCACCAGCTGGAAGTGATCCGCAGCGAGCAGGCTGATGAAGACGGTTGGCTGTTGCAGGTCGACCTGCCGATCGCCGAAGCTGAAAAGCTGGCCGCCAGTGCCGATGGCGCCCCGATCCGCGCGCTGCTGCCGGAAAAACCGCCGGAGTGGTGAGGTAGCGGCCGATGCCCGGTAGTGCCGGCCGCTGGCCGGCAACGCGACCGTGCCGGAGGGGCGCGACATCTGGCTGTCATCTGCGGTACAACGTGCAGGTTCTTCACCCCACCGTCATGCCGATGTCCATCCCCACCGACGCTGAACTCAATATCCAGTCCGCCGCGCTTGGGCAGCGCCTGCAGCAGGCCTCGCTGCAGCTGGTGACCGCTGAAAGCTGCAGTGGTGGCTGGATTGCAAAGTGCATGACCGACATCGCAGGTTCGTCGGCATTCTTCGACTGCGGCATGGTGGTCTACAGCTACGAAGCCAAGCAGCGGCTGTTGGGCGTGAGGGCGCAGACCCTGGAGCAGTACGGTGCGGTCAGCCGCGAAACCGTGCTGGAGATGGTGTCGGGTGCGCTGGTCAATTCCGGTGCCGGCATCGCGGTGGCGGTGACCGGCATTGCCGGACCGGGCGGTGGCAGCCCTGGCAAGCCGGTCGGCAGCGTCTGGATCGGCTGGAAGCGGCGCGGCGGCTACGCCCGCGCCGAGCTGTTCCAGTTCGAGGGCGACCGCGAAGCCATCCGCCGGCAAACCGTAGCGGCGGCATTGCGCGGCATCGACGCCCAGCTGTGACATGCTGCTCCGGTAATCGTCCGGAGCACGCATGATGTGGGAAACGCTGGGCACGGTCCGTGACCTGGGCCGACTGCAGGAAATTGCGGTCGTCCTGATCCGCTATGGCTTCGGTGACGTGGTGCGGCGCATCGGCCTGGCCACCACGCTGGAGCGCGCAGGGCGCCTGTTGCACTGGAACGAGGATCGCCAGGAACTGCTGCGGATGACCGCGCCGGTGCGCGTACGCAGCGCGATGCAGGATCTCGGCCCGACCTTCGTCAAGCTCGGGCAGGTGCTGGCGACGCGCGTCGACCTGCTGCCGCCGGAATGGATCGCTGAACTGTCCGAGCTGCAGAACGCGGTACCCGCGCTGCCGTATGCCGATATCCGCGAGCAGCTGGAGGCCGACCTGGGCGCCTCGCCTGCAGACGTGTTCGCCTTCCTCGATGAAATCCCGATGGCCGCCGCCTCGCTGGCGCAGGCCCATCGCGCGCGCCTGCATGACGGCCGCGAGGTGGTGCTGAAGGTGCGGCGCCCCGGTATCCGCGACGTGGTCGAGGCCGACCTGCGGTTGCTGGCGCGCCTGGCCGAAATCGTCGAGGCGCGGCTGCCGGACCTGCGCCGCTATCGTCCAGCCGAGGTCGTGCAGCAGTTCACCGTGTCGCTGCGCCGCGAGCTGGATTTCGCCGCCGAATGCCGCAACGCCGAGCGCATCGCGCGCAACTTCAGTGGTCGTGACGACATCCTGATCCCCAGCGTGCACTGGCAGTGGACCTGCGAAAGCCTGAACGTCCAGGACTTCGTCGACGGCATTCCCGGGCGTGACCTGGCCGGCGTCGATGCGGCGGGCCTGGACCGGCGCGAACTGGCTCGGCGCGGTGCCGGCATCGTGCTCAAGATGGTGCTGGAGGACGGCTGCTTCCACGCCGACCCGCACCCCGGCAACATCCTCTACCTGCGTGACGGCCGCATCGGCGTGATTGACTTCGGCATGGTCGGCGCGCTGTCTGAAGTGCGCCGCTTCCAGGTCGCGCAGCTGCTGCACGGGCTGGTCGAGCAGGACCCGCAGGGCGTGGCCGATGTGCTGCTGGACTGGGCCGGCGGCGTGGAAGTGGACGAGAACCGCCTGCAGCACGACATCAGCCAGTTCGTCGACCAGTATCGCGGCGTGCCGCTGAAGGACCTGCGCATCGGCCTGATGCTGGGTGACATTACCCAGCTGCTGCGCAGCTACAGCCTGACCCTGCCGGCCGATCTGGCGCTGATGATCAAGGCCTTCCTGACCCTGGAAGGCATGGGCCGCCAGCTGGACCCGGATTTCGACATGGCCAGTGCCGCGCGCCCGTTCCTTGAACGGGTGGTGCTGCAGCGCTATGCGCCCAGGGCGCTGCTCAAGCGTGGCCGACGCAGCCTGCTGGGCCTGGTCGACTTCGCCGGGGAATTGCCGCGCGACCTGCGCAAGCTGGTCCAGGCCGCACGCCGCGGCCGCCTCCAGCTGAAGGTGGAAACCACCGCGCTGCAGGGCTTCGGCGAACAGGTGAATCGGGCAGCGAACCGGCTGGTGATGGGTATCGTCACCGCCGCGCTGATCATCGGGTCCTCGATCGTCATGCACAGCGTTGGCGGGGTCTCCAGTCGCTGGCTGCTGGCGCTGGGGGTGTGCGGGTTCATCGGCGCCGGCTTCTGTGGCGTGTGGATCCTGTACTCGATATGGAGGAGCGGCAAGCACACATAGTGTGCTTGCCGCAGCGGTTCCCCACTGGAACCGCGGAATCGCTGCGCGATGCCTGTAGGGCCAATCGCTGGTCGGCTGCTTTTTGCCTTTGCCGCCCGGCCATTGGCGCAACTGCCGAGCATGGCTCGGCACTACAGACCCGGCACTTGCAGTTGTGCGCATTAGTAGTAATACTACTAACCATGGACCTGACCGACACCCAGCAGGCGATCCTGCAGTTGATCGCCGAGCGTATCGAGAGCGAAGGCGCACCGCCGTCGCAGACTGAAATCGCACGTGCGTTCGGCTTCAAGGGCGTGCGCGCGGCCCAGTACCACCTGGAAGCCCTGGAGCAGGCCGGTGCGATCCGTCGCATCCCGGGCCAGGCTCGCGGCATCCGTCTGGTGCAGGCACCGCCGGTCGAAAAGCTCGCCGAGCCGGGCCTTCCGGACAGCGTGCTGCGCTTGCCGGTGCTGGGCCGGGTCGCTGCCGGCCTGCCGATCGGTGCCGACATCGGCTCCGACGATTTCGTGGTGCTGGACCGGGTGTTCTTCTCGCCGGCGCCGGACTACCTGCTGAAAGTGCAGGGCGACTCGATGATCGACGAGGGCATCTTCGACGGCGACCTGATCGGCGTACACCGCACTCGCGACGCCCGTTCCGGGCAGATCGTGGTGGCCCGCATCGATGACGAGATCACCGTCAAGCTGCTGAAGATCGCCAAGGACCGCATCCGCCTGCTGCCGCGCAATCCCGATTACAAGCCGATCGAGGTGCTGCCGGACCAGGATTTTGCGATCGAAGGCCTCTATTGCGGCCTGCTTCGGCCCAATCGTTGACCCGCTCCATAGTGCATTACCCCGCGGTCTTTTGTGGCGATTCTCTGGTTCCACTGAGGTTGGTACGGATGTCCGATAATTCTTTTCAGAGCGCCGGGCAGAATCTCAGCCTGTGCGATACGTCCGACTTAAAGTGAACCCATGGCAAAGAAGACCCCCAAAGACAGCACCCCCAACGACATGACCTCTGCAAGGACCAATACGATGGACGAGAACAAGAAGCGCGCCTTGGCTGCTGCTCTGGGCCAGATCGAGAAGCAGTTCGGCAAGGGCTCGGTGATGCGCATGGGCGACCGCGTGGTCGAGCCCGTCGAAGCCATCCCGACCGGTTCGCTGATGCTCGACATCGCACTGGGCATTGGCGGTCTGCCGAAGGGCCGTGTCGTTGAGATCTACGGCCCGGAATCCTCGGGCAAGACCACCCTGACCCTGCAGGCCATCGCCGAATGCCAGAAGATGGGCGGTACCGCAGCTTTCATCGACGCCGAGCACGCGCTTGACCCGATCTACGCCGCGAAGCTGGGCGTGAACGTGGACGACCTGCTGCTGTCGCAGCCGGACACCGGTGAGCAGGCGCTGGAAATCGCCGACATGCTGGTCCGTTCGGGCTCGGTTGACATCCTGGTGGTCGACTCGGTCGCCGCGCTGACCCCGAAGGCCGAAATCGAAGGCGAAATGGGTGACCAGCTGCCGGGCCTGCAGGCCCGCCTGATGAGCCAGGCGCTGCGCAAGCTGACCGGCAACATCAAGCGTTCCAACACCCTGGTGATCTTCATCAACCAGCTGCGCATGAAGATCGGCGTGATGATGCCGGGCCAGAGCCCGGAAACCACCACCGGTGGCAACGCGCTGAAGTTTTATGCCTCGGTCCGCCTGGACATCCGCCGTATCGGTGCGATCAAGAAGGGCGATGAGATCATCGGCAACCAGACCAAGATCAAGGTCGTCAAGAACAAGCTGGCGCCTCCGTTCAAGCAGGTCATCACCGAGATCCTGTACGGCGAAGGCATCAGCCGCGAGGGCGAACTGATCGACATGGGCGTGGATGCCAAGCTGGTCGAGAAGGCCGGCGCCTGGTACAGCTATGGTGAAGAGCGCATTGGCCAGGGCAAGGACAATGCCCGCGGCTACCTGCGCGACAACCCGACCGTCGCCGCCAAGCTCGAGGCCGAGCTGCGTGAGAAATTCCAGCCGGCCGAAGCGGCCCGCGAGGAAGGCGACGACGAAGGCGACGACGAGTAAGGCTTGCTGTGGGGCAGGGCGGCGCCGTCAGTGACGTCGCCCTGTCCCGCAGGTTCGAATCGCCCAGGGATGGGCAGGGCGCCAAGGACGGCGCCACCCTTGGAGCACCGATGTCCGACGCCGAAGACATTCCCACCGGCCGCAAGCGCCGGCAGCGTGAGCAGACTCCCGTCCAACGGGCGCTGGGCCTGCTGGTCCGCCGCGAGCACTCGCGCAAGGAACTCACCCGCAAGCTGACCGCCCGTGGCATCGAAGACGAAGCCGCGCAGGCCGCTGTCGCCAAGCTGACCGAGGCGGGCTGGCAGGACGACACCCGTTTTGCCGAGAACCTGGTGAGGATGCGCGCCAACACCGGTTATGGGCCGATCCATGTCCGCGCCGAGCTGGGGACCCACGGCCTGGACAGTGCCGCGATTGCTGCAGCGATGGACAGCTACGAAGGCGACTGGCAGGAGAACGCCCGTGATCTGGTCCGCCGACGCTTTGGCGAGGCCGGTCCGCAGGACCTGACGCAGCGGCGCAAGGCCGCCGATCTGCTGGCCCGACGGGGCTTCGACGGCGACAGCATCCGCCGTGCGACCCGCTACGACCCGGACGACTGAGACTGGCGGCGCCGGGCCTGATACCCTTTAGGTTTTCGGCGGTCCCTCGCGACTCTGGCCAACACGGCCGGTGGTCCGGGTCCGCCGGCCCGCAGACTGCCAGCCCCCAATGAACGCATCCGCCAAATTCACGACATCCCAGATCCGCAGCGACTTCCTTGAATTCTTCAAGGGCAAAGGCCACACCATCGTGCCCTCGGCGCCGCTGGTGCCGGGCAATGATCCGACCCTGCTGTTCACCAACTCCGGCATGGTGCAGTTCAAGGACGTGTTCCTCGGCGCGGAGAAGCGTAGCTACGTGCGCGCGGCCGACGTGCAGCGCTGCCTGCGCGCGGGCGGCAAGCACAACGATCTCGACCAGGTCGGCTACACCGCACGCCACCACACCTTCTTCGAAATGCTGGGCAACTGGTCGTTCGGCGACTACTTCAAGAAGGACGCGATCGCCTGGGCCTGGGAACTGCTGACCCAGGTCTGGAAGCTGCCGGCCGAACGCCTGCTGGTCACCGTCTACCAGACCGATGACGAAGCCTATGCGCTGTGGCGCGACATGGTCGGCGTGCCGGAAGAGCGCATCGTGCGCATCGGCGACAACAAGGGTGCGCCGTTCGCTTCGGACAACTTCTGGCAGATGGCCGACACCGGTCCGTGTGGTCCGTGCACCGAGATCTTCTACGACCACGGCGACCATATCGCAGGCGGCCCCCCGGGTTCGCCGGATGAAGACGGCGACCGCTTCATCGAAATCTGGAACCTGGTGTTCATGCAGTTCGACCGCCAGCCCGACGGCACCCTGGTGCCGCTGCCGGCGCCGTGCGTGGATACCGGCATGGGCCTGGAGCGCCTGGCTGCGATCCTGCAGCACGTGCACACCAACTACGAGATCGACCTGTTCCAGGCGCTGATCCGCAAGGCCTCCGAGCTGACCGGCACCGCCGACCTGGAGAACAAGTCGCTGCGCGTGATTGCCGACCACATCCGCGCCTGCTCGTTCCTGATCGTCGACGGCGTGCTGCCGTCCAACGAAGGCCGGGGTTACGTGCTGCGCCGTATCATCCGCCGCGCCCTGCGCCACGGCTGGATGCTGGGCGTGCGCCAGCCGTTCTTCAGCAAGCTGGTGCCGACGCTGGTCGAGCAGATGGGCGAGGCCTATCCGGAACTGCCGGCGGCGGTGGACACCGTCATCCGTGCGCTGCAGGCCGAGGAAGAGCGTTTCGCCGAAACCCTCGATGCCGGCATGAAGATCTTCGAAGACGTGGCCGGCAAGGCCAGCAATGGCGTGATCCCGGGCGTTGACGCCTTCCGCCTGTATGACACCTATGGCTTCCCGCTCGACCTGACCCAGGACATCGCCCGCGAGCGCGACCTGACCGTCGACATCGCCGGCTTCGATGCCGCGATGGAGCAGCAGCGCGAGACCGCGCGCGCGGCCGGCAAGTTCGGTGGCGGCGTGACCCTGCCAGCCGAGCTGGTGGCGACCCTCAGCCCGACCCGGTTCCTGGGCTATGACCGCCTGCAGGCCGACGGCCTGAGCGTGCTGGCCCTGCTCAAGGACGGTCGTCCGGTGCAGTCGGCCGATGCGGGTGACGCAGTCATCGTCATCACCAACCAGACCCCGTTCTACGCCGAGTCCGGCGGCCAGGTCGGCGACACCGGCGTGCTGACCGGCAACGGCGTGCGCATGGTCGTGGAAGACACCCAGAAGTTCGCCGGCCAGTTCCATGGCCATGTCGGCACCCTGTCCGGCGGCGGCCTGAAGGTCGGCGACGTGCTCTCCGGCCAGGTTGATGGCGAGCGCCGCGGCGCCACCATCCTCAACCATTCGGCCACCCACCTGCTGCACGCCGCCCTGCGCGAAGTGCTGGGCACCCACGTGCAGCAGAAGGGCTCGCTGGTCGCCCCGGACCGCCTGCGTTTCGACTTCTCGCACTTCCAGCCGATCAGTGCCGACGAACTGGCGGTGATCGAGCGCAAGGTCAACCAGCAGGTGCGCGCCAACAACGCCGCCGAAGTGCACACCATGGGCATGCAGGAAGCGCTGGACTTCGGCGCGATGGCCCTGTTCGGCGAGAAGTACGGCGAGCACGTGCGCGTGCTGAAGATGGGTGACTACTCCACCGAGCTGTGCGGTGGTACCCACGTCAACCGTACCGGCGACATCGGCCTGTTCAAGATCACCTCCGAGGGCGGCGTCTCCGCGGGCGTGCGCCGCATTGAGGCCGTGACCGGCCAGGGCGCGCTGGACTACGTGGACGCCGAAGAGGCCCGCCTGGCCGAGGCCGCTGAGCTGCTCGGCGGCAGCGCCGCCGACGTGGTCGAGAAGATCCGTGCCCTCGGCCAGCGCCAGAAGCAGCTGGAGCGCGAACTGGAGGCCGTGAAGGCCAAGGTTGCTGCGGGTGCCACGGCCGACCTGTCCGGCCAGGCCGTCGAGGTCGCTGGCGTGAAGGTGCTGGCTGCCCGCCTGGAGGGCTTCGACGCCAAGGCCCTGCGTGACGCCATGGATCGCCTCAAGCAGCAGCTGGGCGACGCGGTGATCGTGCTGGCCGGCGCCCAGGACGGCAAGGCGGCCCTGGTCGCAGGCGTGAACGGCAGCGCAATGGGCAAGGTCAAGGCCGGGGAACTGTTGTCCCATATCGCCGGTCAGATCGGGGGCAAGGGCGGCGGACGCCCGGACCTCGCCCAGGGTGGTGGCGAGGACGGGCCCGCCCTTGCCACTGCGCTGGCTGCAGTCGTCGAATGGGTCAGCCCCCGCCTGTGATGAACCTGGCCGTCCCCCTCCTTGTAGGAGCGGGACGGCTGACGGTACCATTGCGAATCTTTTCCCTTTGTCGTGGTAGCGCTTCTTGACGGAGCGTCAAGCCGGTGGGGGATACCCTTCCACACGGTTCCATGGAGACTTACAAAAATGTTGATCCTGACTCGCCGCGTCGGCGAAACCCTGATGATCGGAGACTCGGTGAGCGTCACCGTGCTTGGCGTCAAGGGTAACCAGGTGCGTATCGGCATCACTGCGCCGAAGGACGTCGCTGTGCATCGCGAAGAGATCTATCAGCGCATCCAGCGTGGTGATGAAGCCGGTGGCACCGGTAGCGAAAATTCTGCCGAATAACGCTTTACCTTCGCACTCGATTAACGTTATGATTCACGCCCCGCTGAGGTGCGACGCACCAGACGCGGAGAAAACCCCGGAGTGATGCCCGAGTGGCCGAAGGGGCTCCCCTGCTAAGGGAGTATAGGGTCAAAAGCTCTATCGAGGGTTCGAATCCCTCTCACTCCGCCAGATACAAAGAAGCGCCTGCAGATCCTCGATCTGCAGGCGTTTTTCTTTGCGCGGGTGCAGGGTCCCGGCGTGCCATCCAGCGATCATTGATCGCTGATGGCGACCGAATCAGGCTCTCCTCAGAGCTTTACCGTCACACCCACCTGGAAGCCCCGCCCCGGCAGCGGCGCGATGTACTTCAGCGGCGAGTTGTGTGGACGCGCTTCCTCATTGAGCAGGTTGCTGCCGTTGACGAACACTTCCATGCCGGCGATGTAGCTGCTGCGCACCGGCAGTTCGCGGCTGACCTGCAGATCAACCAGGTTGAACGCGTCCAGCGGGATTTCCTCGCTGACGTTGCGGCCGAGGTACTTCTGCGTGTCGTAGCAGGTGCTCGACAGCTGCGCCTTCCAACCTTCGCGCTGCCATTGCAGGTTGGCACCGTAGCGGTTGGTCGGCATGTTCGGGAGGTACTCGCCATCGTTGTGGGCGCGCAGCGGATCGGGGTGGTCGGCCTTGTTCTTCACCAGATCGGCGAAGGCAGAGATGTTCAACGTGCCATACCGGCCCAGGTCCAGCACCTGAGATGCGTCGATCTCGAAACCCTTCACCGTGGTGTCGGTCTGCTTCCAGTACTTGAGCGGCAGACGGTTGGCGGTCTGCAGGCCGGAATGGCCGAGGTAGAGATAGTTCTCGTACTTCATCCGGTAAGCGGTGGCCGACAGCTCGAAACCGCCGATGTGGAACAGGCCGGTCAGCTCCAGGTTCTTCGCGCGCTCAGGCTTGAGGTTCTGGTTGCCTTCTTCCTGGGTCATCACCGAATAGTGTGCGTTGCTGGCATACAGCTCGTTGATCTCCGGTGCGCGCTGCGAGGATGCGTAGCGCACCTTGGCGGCGAACAAGGGGCCTAGCTCGACATACGATCCGAGGGTGTAGCTGTTGAGCCGGTAGTCGCGGTCCTGCAATTTCGTGTTGGCGGCATTGCGCGCTGTCTTGAAGCGGCTTGGTTGCAGGTCATGGTCAACGCGCTCGTGGCGCACGCCTGCATCGAAACTGGCCCAGCCGAAGTCCAGCGTCTCCTTCAGGAACACCGCGTTGCTGCGGGTGTCGACGTCGGGCAGGTAGCGCAGTGAACCGCTGCCGGTGACCTGGCGCGACTGGTGGCTGAAGCCGAGCAGGCCGCTGAGCGGACCGACGCGCTGATGGCTCAGAAGCAGCTCGGCCTGGGAGCTTTCGAAGTCGTAGTCATTGGCCTTGGATGCACCGAGGCGCTCGCCCGACGTGTTGTCCAGCCTGGAAACTCGCAGCTCCGCGCGCTCGAACCACGGCAGCGGATCGCGCAGCAGGGCGTCCAGCGCATAGCGTTCGTGCTTGATCACCACGCCCACCGGCAGGCCATCGGCATCGTTCGAACCGAACGACAGGTTCTGCATCGAGAATCCCGGCACGCCGTATTCGCTGTCCTTGGTATCGATGCTGACACCCACGTAGCCACGGTCGAAAAACAGCGTCGAGCCGAAGGCCACCTGCGAGTTGCGTGCGTAGCTGTTGCCCAGCCGGTGATGGTAGTCGGGCGTGACATCGTTGTTGATCTGCTTCTGCACGTACGACGGCGTGCCGGGCACGTAGGCCGGGTTGGCCGGATTGATGTAGGTGCGGCGCTGCCAGACCGAGGTCGGATGGTTGGTGTAGAACGAGAAGTCACCATCGGCCCAGTCCGGATTTTCGCTCATGAACTGGTCGATGTAGGGCTGCGAGGCCTTGTTGTAGATCTGCTGGACGCGCGCCTCTTTCTGGCAGCTGTCGGCCAGCGCCGAGTTGACGCCGCCGCTCGGCGGGAACAGGCGGGTGTTGCAGACGGCGGCCTTGCTGTTGCCCGGGATGTCGTAGTGCGAGATGCGCTGACGCGAGACCTGCAGGTTGGTCGAGAGGTTGCGCTGGTTGTTGAAGTTCATGCGGAAGCCCTGCGCGTCGGCGGCATTGAAGCCCTGGCGCAGGACCAGCTCCATCGACTGCTCCGTGTCTTCCATGCTGCGCGGGATGAGGCCGGAATCGATCTCCACGCTGCCGCCGATCGCATTGCCGCCATAGCGCACGGTATCGGAGGACTTGTTGACGATGACGCTGCGCACGAACAGTGGATCGAACGGAATGTTGATGTCGCCGCTGATCGCGTTCATGCCCAGAATCGACTGGCCGTCCTGCAAGATCTGCACGCGGTTGCCGCTGAGGCTGCGGATGACCGGGGCGCCCGCGTTCGGCCCGAAGGCGCTGCTCTGCACGCCGGAGACATGTTCGAGCAGGCTTCCGAGGGTACGGTTCTGCGCCTGTGGATTGTCGACGGTGACCCGGCTGTCGATGCGCGAGGGCGGGGAGGCCTGGACCTGGAGGGTGGGGAGGGTGGGCTCGTCCGCGGCCTGGGCGGTGTGGACGGCGAGCAGGATGGCAGCAGCAAGCAGGTGGCGACGCATAGCAGGACTCGTGAAATAGGAATGAACTGTTATAACGTAACGATTTGTATCGACAAGGACGTGATGAGGCCATGCCGCCAGACCTGAATCGCGGGAGGCGCGAACGAGGTTGCCGCGCGTTCAGCGCCCTGCCTTGTGCGGGGCCCCGATGCTGTGCACGATCCGAAGCGCTGCGCCCCACAACGCGTCACGCAGCACCTTCTTCACTGGAACGGAGCAACGTATGAAGCTGTTGTCCGCTGTGTTGTTGTGTGCGTGTTCGCTGCCGGCCGGGTTGGCGCTGGCGGTGGAAGCGTCCCCGTCGCCGCTGCTGGGGCGCTGGTCGCTGGACACCGCGACCTCGGCACTGCCCGAGGCGCAGCGTCCGAAGCGTGTGGTGCTGGAGTTCAAGGACGCCGGTGGTGGCCGCTGGAGCTCGCACGTGGATATCGTCCTGCATGATGGCAATACCATGAAGTCCGACGGCACGCTGGCGCTGGACGGTACGCCGGGCCCTTTGTCCGGCACCTATGGCGCGGACAAGGCCAACCTGAAGCTGCCGGCGCCGAACACCCTGGTGATGCAGCTGGTGGACCACGGTACGCCGGCCTCCACCCGTATCTACACCGTGGCCGATGACCAGGCGACGATGACCGAGACCAAGGCGTTCTACGCTCACGACGGGACCCCGATCCTGCAGACCAACCTGTTCAAACGCATGCCGTAGCGATCCTGCGTTCACCACGCCCGCACAACGGGCGTGGTGAACACCGCCGCCTTACACCGGGGCCGGGTCGCGCTTGCCGGTGTCGATGCCATACCTGCCCATGGCGTCCTGCATCCAGCACGCAGCACCATGACCATCACGTTCCAGCGGATCATCGCGTTCAGGCGGCTCTCGACGGCCAGGTCGCCCGGCCGTCCATGCGCGGGTATGCAGGTCGTCGTGCTGCTGGGTGTCCAGCCCGCTCAGCTGATCGATCAGGTAGTGCGCGCGTGGCCGGCCACCGGCCTGCATCACCGCCTGCAGCGATTCACGCCACTCCCGCGTTTCCAGCGGATCGGTATCGAAGGGAATGAGGGCTTGGTTCATGGCTGTCTCCAGAGGGCGCCGGTCGGACGTCTGCCTGGGCGACAACACCGGCAGGGCGCACAGCACTGGAGCGGGGTCGCAACGGCGGGCGCCGTGACGCGAAGGGCGACCGTGGCGGCCACCGAGAAGACAAGCGTAGGCCTGCCCCCCGCGCTTCGGTAGGCGGGCGGGGCTTGGGTCTCTGGCAAGCAAGGGTTGGTGCCGCGCGCCGTATCATGGGCCGATGCGCTGGGCGCTGCCGCTGATCAGGCCGGGGACAGCCCTGGCAGGAACACCGGGATGATCGCCACGCCGATGCCCAGCAGGCACCAGGCGACGATGGGCAACCAGCGCGCCAGGCGTTGGGCGGGTTCCGGCGCACGACGACCGCTGATCCACAACAGCAGCGTGAGCACACCCAGCGCATAGGCGAGGACGACGATTACCGGATGCACATGGATGACCCGGCTGGGTGGCCACATCTGCTGCTGGTAGGCGGTGGTGTGGGCGACCAGCAGCAGGAACAGCAGGCTGCTGAAGGTGTTGATGGCGGTGCGTGCGTTGATGGGAGCACTCCTTGTGCGGGCTGCCGGGACATTGCAGGGGCCGCATTCTAGCGGCTGCCTTCCCGTCGTTGAAACGCCACTGTCATCGATGGCGGTCACCCTGCTGGGCTTTCCAGCCTCGGGGTGGTTGGCCGGCCGTGAACAGCGTGAGGATCTGGGAGAAGAGCTACGAACTGCGGCGCCGGCTGCTGCGTGGCTTCTTCCTGCGTCGCGGTTCGGCCAGCGAGGATGCCGAAGACCTGGCGCAGGAGGTCTACCTGCGGCTGCTGCGCAGCACCGGCGAGGATGCCGACGCGGTCGAGAACCCGGAAGCCTACCTGTTCACCGTGGCGGCCAACCTGGCACGCGAGCACGCCCGCGTGCGGTCGTCGCTACCGCCGCTGGAAGACGTCGATCTGCTGGCCGAAGTGCTGAAAAGCGAAGAAGACATCGAGGGCGAATTCGAGCGTGCGCAGCGCTGGAACGATATCCGCAGCACCATCGCGCGGTTGCCGGCGACCACGCGCCGGGTGATGGAGCTGCACTACCGCGACGGGCTGGACTGCCCGGGAATCAGCCAGCAGCTGCAGGTGTCGGTGCACATGGTGCGCAAGCATATCGGCAAGGGGCTGGACGCCTGCAGGAAGGCGCTGGGCGCCAGGGAGCTCACATGAATCGGTATCCATCACGCAGGCCTGACGACACGATCGAACGTGAGGCGGCGCACTGGTTCCTGTGCAATCGCGAGGGGGGGCTGGACAAGGCCGGGCGTGTCGCGTTCCTCGACTGGATGAAGCGCTCGCCCGAGCATGTTCGCGCCTACATGCGCGCGCTCGCGTTGCACCGGCAGGTGGGGGAGGCGCTGCAATCGCCGTTGGCTGATGCGGCGCTGGTGCCACCGCAGCAGGTCGCCGCCAAGGTGGTGCCGCTGTTCGGTCGTGCGCACGCGCCGCCCCGCGCCGTGCTGCGTCGCGGTCGCGTGCGCTGGTGGACGGTCTCTGCCGCGGCCTGTGTTGCCCTGCTCGGCGTGGGCCTGGTTTCGCAGATGATGCCCACCCAGCAGCTCTACAGTGCCGGGCATGGTGAACTCCGCGACCTGGTGCTGCCCGACCAGACCCAGGTGCGGCTCAACGCGGACAGCCGACTGCGGGTACGCATGAGCTGGTTCAGTCGAAGGGTGGAGCTGCTGCAGGGGGAGGCCACGTTCGACATCGCCCGCGACCGCCGTCCGTTCGAGGTGGAAGTGAACGGCCTGGAGATCCGGGATATCGGCACTGTATTCGATGTATCGCGACGGCTGCAGAGCACCCGCATCGGCGTGGTCTCCGGCGAGGTCGAGGTCTGGAGCCAGGGCGCGGGTGCCCGCCGCCTGGCCCAGCTGGAGCAGGGCCGGGTGGTGCAGGTCGACGCGCGAAGCCATGCCGTCGAGTCAGTGGACATGCCGCTGTCGATGCTGCTGGACTGGCAGCAGCGCAAAGTGTCCTTCCTCGATGAGCGGCTCGATGAGGTGGCAGCTGCCTTCAACCGGCACAACCAGGTGCAGGTGCGCGTACTGGACGAAGGCGCGGCATCGGCACGGTTATCCGGCAGCCTCGACGCGCATCGCATCGGTGCGCTGCAGGCTTTCCTTGAACGCGACCCACGCTTCGTGGTGAGGCGCGAAGGCGACACAGTGCGGGTCGGCAGTCGCTGAGGCCCGCACGGTCGTGAGCTGTCAGAAAAAATTCATCGAATCCGCGTTCTCCACTTCGGTGGAAGCGGGCTCTTACTTGGAAGAAGCCGCTGCCGAGCCACGCAGCTGCGCCTGCTGCCTTCTCTCTTCCAAGGACCCGTGATGCGCAACACGCTCTACCTGTCGATCATCCTCGCCCTGTCTCCCTGCAGTGTGCCAATGGCGGCCGCGGCCACTGCCGATGGCCTTGAAACCCGCGTGTCGGCGGCGATCGCGGCGCAACCGCTGGCACGTGCACTTGAGCAGCTGTCGCGCAGTTCCGGCGTGCAGTTCCTGTACTCGGGCAGCGGTGAAGCGCACATGGCCGGGGCTGTGCCGCGGGGCGCCACCGTCAAGCAGGCGTTGGACGCACTGCTGGCGGGTACCGGTCTTGGCTACACAGTAGTGGATGGCAATGTCATCGCCATCGATCCGGCACCCGCACGCAATGCGCCGAAGCCAGCCGCGCCGATGCCGCGCGAGGCCGGGGCGGTGCTGGCGCCGACCCTGGGCACGGTGAAGGTGATTGCCGCGCATGAGGTCATCGACCAGAAGAAGTCGTCGCCGGTGATCAAGGATTCGGTGGTCTACGACGAGATGGACAGCTACGGCGACGAGACCCTGGCCGAGAGCCTGATGGCCGCTCCAGGCCTGAGTGCGGTGGAGGATGCCGGCGAACCACGCTACGTGACCGTGCGCGGCGTGCAGGCCAACCTCAACTACACCACCATCGATGGCATCGCGATCGCCAGCGTGGGGGGCAGTGGCTCCGGGGAGCGCATGAACAACCTCCAGCTGATTCCCAGCGACATCGGTACCCGAACCGACATCTACAAGAGCTTCAGTGCGGAGCAGGCACCGGATGCGATCGGCGGTGTGATCGACATCATCAGCCGTAGTGCCTTCGACCGGTCTGGCAGGTACGTGTTTGCCGATGTGGCAGGCATCTATTCCACTGCCGAGACCAACGTCGAGCGCAGCGCCGGCGGCAACCACGAGACCCTGGGCCATTTCGGCAAGAGCGCCAAGATGGTGTTCTCCAACCAGTTCGGCGCCGACCAGGAATTCGGCATCGTTGCGGTGGCACGCTATGAGCAGCGTTCACGCAACAGCGTCAAGCGCTGGGTGGAGTCGAACTACTACTACAACGACGCTGGAAAATACCTCACCGACGGCACCACCGGTCCGGACGAGGCCAAGGGCTGGAACGGCCTGCGTGCGCCTGGCAACTTCAGTACCGGCACCTATACCAACTTCATCACCAACTTCGGTGGCTCCGCCAAGCTTGAGTGGAAGCCCTCGGATGATCCGTTCTACGCATCGCTGCTGCTGTACTCGTACCGGTTCTACGAGAACTCGACGATGAACAAGACGGATCTGTATGGCAACGCCAAGTTTCCGATCCGCAACCAGACCGAGGACAGCGGCACCACCCAGATCAACAGCATCTACATCAAGAACCGTCACGACCGCTGGGACCGCAGCAACCGTGGCGCCATCGCCAGCTTCAACTGGGACGTCGGCGACCGTTCGCGCCTGACCCTGCGTGGTGGCCACACCGAAGAGACCTTCCACAACAACCAGGTCTACTGGGGTGTGCGCGCCTATCCAAGCAATCTGTTCGTCGACTACGAGAATGACAGTCACGGGTTCCCAAACGCGGTAGCGGTTTCTGATTCCAGCCTGTTGACCAGCTCCGCGTTCAAGCTCAATCCGGCGCAGGCCTATGTCTCCCCGCGCGATGCCAAGGAGAGCATCGACAACCTGCGCGCGGACTTCAGCTACAACATCGACGCCGACGCGCGTGGCTTCGGCCTGGCCACCGGTGCCGAGTACCGCCACCTGAAGATCTGGCAGGACATCGACTTCGACTACTTCAGGAGCAGTGCCACGCTCAACGACTACCTGTACCCGGGGTCGACGCTGCTGGGCAGCGTGCCGGGCTTCCCTCTGATCGACAACCGCAAGTGGAACGAGGAACTGCTGCCGAAGCTGGGCAACAACAATGCGGCGTATCCGAATGCCAACTTCACCAGCGACTACAAGTACGTGGAGGACATCACCAATGCCTATGTGTCCGCTCACTACGCCTGGGACCGGCTGCTGCTGATCGGCGGCCTGCGTTACGACCACACCCGCTTCGATGCCTACAGCCCGTTCAGCGATGATGGCGGCAGTACGTATACCTCCGCCTTCCGCAACACGAGCGGTGGCTACAACAACCTGCTGCCTTCGTTGAATGCGACGTTCAAGCTGAGCGAGGACCAGCGCCTGCGCTTCTCCGCCAGCCGTACGCTGGGCCGGCCGACGCCGAGCAACATCGCCCAGGCCACCAGCACCAGCTGTGGCGATGACGAGGAGGGCAGGGGCTTCTGCACCATCAAGCAGGGCAATGCCAACCTGCAGCCGCGCCGTTCCACCAACGTCGACCTGGCGTGGGACCTGTATTTCAACGGCAACAATGGCCTGGTCTCGGTGGCGCTGTTCGACAAGGTGATCAAGGACGATATCTACACCCTGACCACGTTCGAGAACGTGGGGGACACCCGCTACCGGGTCACCCAGCCGATGAACACCGACGAGTCGAAGCTCCGTGGCGTTGAGTTCGCGGTGGCCAATCGCAATCTGCAGTGGGGCCGCCAGCGCTTCGACATGTACTTCAACGCGACGCGTCTGGAAGGCCAGACCAACTACCGCATCACCGATGGCACCGAGCGGCGCCTGGACCGCCTGCTGTACCAGCCGGACTGGTCGCTCAATGGGTCGGTGATCTGGCGCATGCCGTGGAAGAGCTCGCAACTGCGCCTGTCCGGAACCTACCGCAGCCGGATGCTGGTCGACTTCGGTGACACCGAATGGCTGGATTCGTACTACGACCCATACATGACGTTCAACATGGCTTTCAGCCACAAGGTCGGCAAGCACGTAACGCTGAAGTACGAGGCCAAGAACCTGTTCAACACCCAGCCAACCTACAGCACCGGTCCGAACGGGCGTTTCCGAACCGAGATCGACGACTACGGCCGCTTCTTTTATTTCCACATCATCTACAACTGAGGGGTCATCCGTGGAGACGATCAATCGCAGGCGATTCCTGGCCTTGGCCGGCCTGTCGGCCGCAGGGGCCTGGATGGGCACGGCGCGCGCACTGGCCGCGCAGACCGAAGCCACTGCACTGAACCCACGCAACCTGCTGGCCTCGCCGCGCTTTGCCAGCACGCCCTTCACCCTGGGCGTGGCCTCGGGTGATCCCTCGGCCGATGGCATGGTGCTGTGGACACGGCTGGCGACCGAGCCGCTGGTGTTCGGTGGTGGCATGCCGGCCCGGCCGATGGTGGTCGAGTGGCAGCTGGCAGCAGACGAAGGCATGCGCAGGGTGGTACGCCAGGGCTCGGCAATGGCGCATCCCGAACTCGGCCACGCGGTGCACGTGGAGCTGGAAGGGTTGGCACCGGGCCGACCCTACTGGTATCGCTTCACCGTAGGCGGCCACGCCAGCGCAGTGGGTTGTACGCGCACGCTGCCGTCAGCCACGGCAGCGGTGGACCGGGTGCGCTTTGTGGTGGCTGGTTGCCAGCACTACGAAGAAGGCCACTACACCGCGTGGCGACGCATCGCCGAGGAACCGCTCGATTTCGTCTTCCACTATGGCGACTACATCTACGAAGGCGAAAGCCAGCCGGGCCTGCGGAAGATGAACGGCCAGCCGTTCACCAACCTGCGCAACCACGTCGGCCCGCAGATCTACACGCTGGATGATTACCGCCGCCGCTACGCCCAGTACAAGAGCGATCCCGACCTGCAGGCCGCGCATGCGGCGGCACCGTGGTTCGTCACTTTTGACGACCATGAAGTGGACAACAACTGGGCCGGTGCCGAAGACCAGGATGACACGCCCAGCGAAGTGTTCCTGCTGCGTCGCGCACAGGCGTTCCAGGCCTACTACGAGAACATGCCACTGCGCCGCTCGGCATTCCCGCGCGATGGCCACATGCAGATGTACCGGCGCGCACGCTACGGCACGCTGATGGACCTGCACCTGCTCGATACCCGTCAGTACCGCAGCAAGCAGGTGAACATGGCGTTGCGTGAGGAGGTGGAATCGACGGAGCGCAGCATTGTGGGGGCGAAGCAGGAGCGCTGGCTGTTCGACGGCTTGGCCGATGCTGCACCGCGCTGGCACACGATCGCCCACCAGGTGGCGCTGGGCAACTACATGCGCGAGAAGGACGGCGTGGTGCAATCGTCCGACGACCAGTGGTCAGGCTATCTGGACAGCCGCCGGCGCCTGCTTGACCACATCCAGAAGGTGGGCTTCGGCAACGTAGTGACTGCCTGCGGCGACGCGCATCGCCACTATGCGAGTGATCTGGTGCAGGACCACCGTGACTCGGGCGTGATCTCAAGCGAGTTCCTTGCCACTTCGATCACGTCGGGGGCCGATGGCCAGGGCGTTGACGCGTATGCCATGAACCAGCTTGCGCACAGTCCCTACCTGAAGGCGACCACCGACAAGCGTGGCTACGTGCTGTGCGATGTCACCCGCGATGCTTGGATCGGCGACATGAAGACGCTGGATACCGTAATGCAGCCGAATGGCGCGCTGCAGAGCTGGAAGCGCTATGCGGTGGAGCACGGCCGGCCGGGGCTGCAGGAGGCCTGAATCTACCGGTCTGCGCTGTAGAGCCGAGCCCACGCTCGGCTGCTTTTTCGGTGCAATGCGACCAGGGCGAGAAGTAGCCGAGCGTGGGCTCGGCTCTACAGAGGGCTCCTCAATCGTGCTCGAACCGCAATGGCTCGCTGCCCATTGCCGGGTCACTGGTGCCGGGGCGCCCATCCTCGGCGCGGCCGGCCAGTCGCAGTGCACTGTCGCCCGCACCGATGCGCAGGTCGTACCACCCTGCGGTGGGCGCCGCGTCCCACGCCACCGTGGCCTCAGCATGCGCCGGCAGCACCAGCGCCTGCTCCGGCATGTGCCCGGCATAGGCGCCGGCCTGCACCCGCACATTCTGCGCGCTGTTGTGCAGATTGCGCAGGTGCAGCCGTAGCTGGCCGTCCGCGCGCTCGATCGAAGCCTGCACGGCAGGCGCCTTGACCGCACCCTGGAAGTGGCGGTGGAAGCCGTTCGGACCAAGCAGCCAAAGGTCATAGCGGCCCTGGGCGTCCAGCGGCCAGCGCTCGCGCAGTGGCGTACCTGGCAGCAGCGTGTAGCGGCGTGGTACCGCATCCAGCCGCAGCCGATCGTAGACATGCAGCACGGCCGCCGCGCCTTCGCAGGACAGCGTCAGATCCACACCCGAGGCATCGACTGCGGCAATCGATGCCTGCGGACGATAGGGTAGGGCGCGCGCCGGGCGTACACCGCTTTCCTGTTTCGCTGGTTTCAGCCCCTCTGGCAGCGTGGGCACGGTGCGTCCCGGCAAGGCAGCGGCGCGTGCGGCAACCGCACTCACGTCGGGCAGGCCGCGGACGAACGGGCGGGTATCGCGCTGGGCAAAGTCGAACGCAGTGCTGAGGTCGCCGCAGACCGCGCGGCGCCACGGCGAGATGTCCGGTGCGGCCACGCCAAAGCGGCGCTCGATCAGCCGTATGACCGAGGTGTGGTCGTACACCTGCGAATCGACCCAGCCGCCGCGACTCCACGGCGAGATCACGTACAGGGGCACGCGCGGTCCCAGACCGTACGGGCGCCCGCGCAGTTCGGCGAGATCGTACTTTTCGTCACCCGGTGCCGGGTGCCGGTGGTACTCGCCTTCGGTGCTGACCGAGGACACACCCGCCCAGCCACCGTCCACCGGCGAAGGCGGGGCAGGGGGCGGCATGTGGTCGAAGAAGCCATCGTTCTCGTCGAACATCAGCAGCAGGGCGGTGCGGCTCCACACGTCCGGATCGGCGGTCAGCGCATCCAGCACGCGTGCGGTATAGGCCGCGCCCTGTGCCGGGCTGGACGGGCCGGGATGTTCGCTGCCGGCCGCGTCGGCGATGATGAAGCTGACCTGCGGCAGGCGCCCGTCAATGACGTCCTGGCGCAGCTGCGTCAGGCCCCGCGTGCTGACCCCGCGCGCGCGCAGCTGCGGGTCATGCCCTGGCGCCGCGCGGTGGGCCTGACGGAAGGCCTCGAAACCCGCCAGCGGGTTGTCGGTGAAGTTGTCGGCCATGTCCTGGTAGATCTGCCAGGACACGCCGCCCCTCTGCAGGCGCTCGACATAGCTGGTCCAGCGGTACGACGCCGGGTGCCCACCCTGTTCAGGGAAATTGTCGTGCGAGTTGGCGATCACCGGGCCACCAGCGTGGGCCTGCGGATCGTTGTGGCCGGTCCACAGGAACACCCGGTTCGGGTTGGTGCCGGCCTGCATTGCGCAGTGGTAGGCATCGCAGATCGTGAAGGCATCGGCCAGCGCGAACTGGAACGGTAGGTCGCTGCGCTGGAAGTAGCCCATCGAGTGGTTCTGCTTGGCCTTCGGCCATTGCCCCATGCGACCTTGGTCCCAGGCGCGCTGCGCATCGGGCCAGGTATGCGGCGTGCCTTCCACGCGCATGTAGCCGAAGTGCGCGGCGGTATCCAGCGGGAACGGCGCGATCGCGCGCTTGCCGCTGGCATCGGGCTGCAGCCACAGGCTGCGGACGCGGCCACCTGCTTGCAGCGCGGCGGCCGGGGCGACGAACCGATCACCGAAGCCACGTACGCCCGGCAGCGTGCCGAAGTAGTGGTCGAACGAACGGTTCTCCTGCATGAACACCACGATGTGCTGCAGGTCTTCCAGGCTGCGCGTCTGCGCGGCGGGGGCGATCGCTGCGGCCCGGGCGATGCTGGGCAGCAGTGGAGAAAGGCCGGCGGCAACGCCGGCCTGCAACAACCGGCGTCGGCCGATATCGGTCACGGGCTCACTCACAGGTCCACGCGGAAAGAGATCCCGACGGTGCGCGGAGCGCCGATGAAGGCGTTGTCGCGCCCGTCCACCCCTGCAAGATACCGCTTATCGGTGAGGTTGCTCACCACCAGGTTGGCGCCCATGCCCTTCAGGCGCGGCGACAGGCCCTGCAGGTCGAAGCCGATGTTGGCGTTGAACACGGTGGCCGACGGCAGCTTGTTGACGTTGGCGGCGTCGAGATAGCGCGTGCCCAGGTAACGGCCGGACAGGCCGAAGTTCCAGTTCTCACCCTGCCAGTCTGCCGACAGGACGAGGGTCTGTTCGGGCTGGCCGATCACCTTGGCGCCGTCGACGATGCCCAGCTGGGTATCACGCGCGGCATCGCCACTGCCCAGGTACTTGGAGCGGTTGTAGGTATAGGCGGCGTTGAGGCGCCAGCCGTTGTCCCAGCCATAGCCGAACGCCGCTTCCAGGCCGTTGCTTTCCACGCCGCCGAAGTTCTCGTAGACACCGTCGGTCTCGCCCAGGTAGTCAATGCCGCTGACGAAGCCGGCCGGCAGGTAGACGATGCGGTTGTCGAACTTGATGTTGTACAGCGTGACCGAGGCGGTCAGCGGCCAGCGGCTGATGCGCATGCCCACTTCAATGTTGTCGGCGGTCTCCGGCTCGACGTTGCGGAAGCGCTGCGGGTCGGTCTCGCCGAGCACGCCGGAAGGAATCGCGGCGAAGTTCTGCGAGAAGCCGGCGAACAGCTCCATGCCTTCCACGCCCGGCGCCCAGGTCAGGCCGGTGGACAGCAGCGGGTCGGACCTGGAATCGGATCTGACGTGCTCGCTGGCACCGATCACGCGGCGGCGCGACTGGTCGACGAAGAACTGCTTCACGCCCAGGCGTGCGCTGAACGGCCCGAAGCGCGCCACGTCCTCGACGTAGTACATCTGCTCGTCAACCTTGTACTTGTCCTCGAACTGTACCCAGTACGGTTGATGGTCGAAGGCGATATCCTGGCCGACGTTGAGCAGGCGATGCCAGTCGCGGCGTGCCGATCGGTCCAGCTTCTCCACCCACAGGCCGCCACGGATCGTGTTGTCGACCGTGCCGAAGGTCTGCCGCCACTCGACGTCGGCGGTCACGCCCATGCGGTCGTTGTCGTAGTGCGTGTGGCGATACGACTGCGCGCCCAGCACGTTGCCGGCGTAGCAGTTCGGATCATATTCGGCAGCGAAACCCAGCCGCGGTGTGCAGTTGGCCAGGCGCTGCGCGGCACTGCCGTCGGGATTGACGAAGAAGATCTGGCCACGGTTGCTGCCGCCGTACACGGTCTTTCCTCCGATGTACTCCGACTCGGGGCGGCCCGCTCCGTCATCGCTGACCTGCGCAAGGTACGGTGGCAGCCAGTCGCCACGACCTTCCATGCGGTGTCCGTAAGCCGCCACCGAGGCCTTGAAGCCGTTGCCACCGTCGAAGGCCGCGCGCAGGTAGCCGAAGGTGTTCTCGCGCAGCGCACGCGAGCCGGAACGGTAGTTCTGGTCCAGGTAGGGAATGCCGGTGAGGGTGCCGACCAGGTTGTCACGATCAGGATTGGTGGCGAAGCCCTTCGGTGAGACGCTGGTGTATTCCGGCTCGTCCGCATCGTTGTAGGACAGGTAGCCGGTCAGCGTCCAGCGATCCAGTTCGGTGATGAACTTGCCGGCGATGTGGTCGTTGCTGGCGTGCCCGGTGCCGTCGATCCAGTCATGCACCTTCGACGAGGAGGCGCTGACCCATGCGCGGGTGTGGCCGCCGAGCAGGCCGGTGTCGTAGCGCACGTAGTACTTGCGCGCCTCGTTGTCACCGGCGCCGACCACGAAACGCAGGCGGCTGTCCTGCAGCGGGTCGCTGGTGAGGAAGTTGAGCGTGCCGCCCAGCGCTTCGTTCGAGCGCGAGGAGATATCAGCGGTGCCCTGGCTGACTTCCACTGTCTCCAGATCGAGGGTGTCGATGTAGCGGTTGGCCAGCGAGCCGCCGCCGTAACCCGAACCGCCGTTGGGCAGGCCGTCGATGGTAGTGCCGATCTGCTGTGTGTCGCGGTTGGTGACGAAGCCACGCATGCTGATCTGCGTGCCCCACACCGATGAGCCGGTGGCATCGGCTTCGCTGACCACCACGCCGGGCACTTCATTGAGCGCGTCGTTGACGCTGCTCATCACGGTCTGCCGGTTCAGCGTTTCCGCGCGCACCGCCGTCTTGGCGTAGCTGGTGGCCTGGCCGATCACCTGTACCTGGTCAAGGGTTCGCGCATCGCTGCTGCGCGCTTCGGCAGTCTCGCCCTGCGGTGCTTCGGCCAGGGCGTCCAGTGCGGGGGCGATCAGCAGGGCAAGCAGCGAGACACGGGGAAAGCGCGCAGACGTTCGCATCGAGACCGGACCTTCAGAAGAGGGAAGCCCCGGAGTGTCGGCAGTGCCAATGACATCGGCATGACGTGGCGATGCAGGAATCGTGTTGTGCGACGGCCGGCACCTGCTGCCGGCATCAGTACCGCGCGTCCTTGGGTTTCGGGTCGCGCGGCCAGTCCTTGCCCTTGTTGGCGAAGTCCGGCCGCGGCTGGTTGATGAAGTAGCTGGCGATGTCCACCGCATCCTGGTCGGGCATCACCTGCTGCCCCAGCGGAGGTTCGCGGGTCACTGCCGGTGGCATGTTGTGCTTGACGAAACCGGCCGCCTTGTACAGGCGCGCCATGCCGGCGCCGATGTTGAAGCTGTGGTCGCCCCACAGCGGTGGGAAGGCGATGTCACCACTGGCGTCGCGCCGGCCTTCGCCGTTGTCGCCGTGGCAGGCGGCGCACTGCACGGCGTACAGCGCCTGGCCGCGGACCGGGTCCGGGGTCAGCGTGCTGTCGATGGGCCCCTCACTGGGGGCGGCCACCTTTGCACCTTCTGGCACAGGACTGCTCAACCACGCCATGTAATCGAGCATCGCGCGTATCTGCGGCGAGTCCTTCGGCAGCGGCTTGCCGTTCATCGAACGCTGCAGGCAGCCGTTGATGCGCTCGGTCAGCCCGATCACCTTGCCCGGACGCGGCATGTAGCGCGGATAGGCGCCGCCGCCGGTATTGAAGTAGTGATTGCCGAAAGGCCGCTTGCCCTCGGCCATGTGGCACGAGTTGCAGTTCAGATCGTTGCCGACATTGTCCGGCAGCAGCCGTGCGGTCTCGTTGAGGATACGGCGGCCGAGCATCACCGATTCGGCATTGCCGAGCCCGGCGATTTCTTCGGCGCTGGGCGCATGGTAGTGCCCGAGCACCTTGCCCTGCGCATCGAGGATATCGATCGTGCCGGTCACGGCGGCATCCAGATCCGGGTACAGATGACGGTAAGCGAGGGTACCGGCGCCGGCCAGCAGCACGATGGTGATCGCACTGCCGATCAGCAGGCGGGAACGCGTGCGCGAACGCTTCATCGTGCGGCCTCCTGCGGAACGTAGTGCACCGGCTTGTCGCGCACCACCCGGCGCATGCGCGCCACGTCGACCTCGCTCACTGCGCTGGCCTGATTGCCCCAGCTGCTGCGGATGAAGGTCAGGATCTGTGCCAGCTGCGCATTCGGCAGCTGCTCGAAGCCTGGCATGGTGAAGGCCATGCGGTCGTGCGGGGTCTGTGGCGTGCGGCCGCCGATCAGGGTCACCTGCACCAGCGAGCTGGGATCGTCAGCGAACACGATCGAGTTGCCGGCCAGGGCCGGATAGACGCGAGGCATGCCGCGGCCGTCGGCGCGGTGGCAGGCCTGGCAGTGCTCGGCATAGGCCAGCGAACCGGCCACGCGGTAGTCGCCGCTGCGCAGTGCGGCGGTGGTGGTGTCGGTGCCGGGCGACCACTGTGCGCTGCGTCCTTCGCGGGCGGGCAGCTGCTTCAGGTAGCGCGCCATCGCCAGCAGGTCCGCGTCGGACAGGTACTGCGTGCTGTGCTCGACCACATCGGCCATGCCGCCGAAAGCCGCCGAACGATCGGTGCGGCCGGTGCGCAGGAAGTCGACGATCTCGCCTTCGCTCCAGCTGGCCAGGCCGGTCGATTCGTTGCGCAGGTTCTTCGCGTACCAGCCTTCCAGCACCGAACCGGACAGGAACTGGCGGCTGCCATCATCGGCCATCGCCTTTTCCTGGAACGCCAGCCCGCGTGGCGTGTGGCAGGCACCGCAATGCGCCAGGCCTTCCACCAGTTCGGCACCACGCTGCTGGCCGGCGTCCAGCGACGGATCCGGGCTGAAGCTGCGTGGGCGTGCGAACAGCAGTTGCCACCATGCCAGAGGCCAGCGCATGTTGGCGGGCCATGGAATCGTGCTGTCGGCGTTGTCCTGCTTCACCGGCTGCACCGAGCCCATGAAATAGGCGTACAGCGCTTTGATCTCGGCGTCGCGGGCAACCACGTACGAGGCGTACGGCATTGCCGGATACAACGGCTGGCCATCGTGGCGGATGCCACGGCGCACCGCGCGTTCGAAGTCGGCGTAATCGTAGGCACCAATGCCGGTCTGCGGATCGGGCGTGATGTTGGTCGAGTAGATCGTCCCCATCGGCGTCTGCATGCCGAGGCCACCGGCGAACGGCTTGCCGCCCGGCGCGGTGTGGCAGGCCGCACAGTCGGCGGCGCGCGACAGGTACTGCCCCTGTGCGATCAGCGCCGGGTCGTGGATGTCGACCTGCGCGGCCTGCCGAGGTGCGAACCAGTAGGGCGTGCTGCGGGCGATGCCATAGGCGGCGGCCAGCGTGGCGGCCAGGGCAATGGCGAGCTTGAACGAGGTGCGCATGGGGGCACTGTGGGCAAGCATGCCGGCGTATTCATTGATCCGGATCAATGACTGAACGGATACAGCTTGTACACCAAGCTGAATCGTTCCTGCGCTGTCATCAAGTCGTCATCCGCGCGCGATAGATGACCGGTCTATCGGGGCGTTAACGTCCCAGCCTGTCTGATTCATCCCTATGACGTGATATGAAGCGCCTGCTGCTGCTGTTGCTGGCATGCGCCGGCCTGTGGCTGGCTGCATGCTCCTCCTCCATCAATGCCTCGTCCACCTCGCTCGCCGACAGGCTGATCGCGCCAGGTGGTGTATCGACCCTGCTCGATCGCCCGCGCATCGCCGCGGCCATCGCCGAACTGCCCAACCGCCATGGCTTCGCGCCGGGCCGCGATGGCGTGCCGATCTTCTGGCGTGTGTTCGATCCCGGCGATTACGGCGCGCGTTACCACTACCTGCCGCAGCGCCACGAGAACGGCCTGCCGCTGGATACCGGCCTGAGCCTGGCGGTGCCGCAGCCGTTCCGTGCGCAGACGCCGCGCGGCACCGTAGTGCTGCTGCACGGCTGGATGATGAACGGTGATTCGATGCTGCCATGGTCGCTGCAGCTGGCCGAGTCCGGCTACCGCGTGGTCACGCTCGACCTGCGCAACCATGGACAGTCCGGTGCCGGTCCGTCCGGATACGGCACCTACGAATCCGATGACGTGGTTGATGTGATCGGTGAGCTGCGTGCACGCGGCGAAGTAACCGGCCCGCTGTACCTGTTCGGTGTGTCCTATGGTGCGGCCACGGCGGTGTTCACCGCCGACAAGCTGGGTGACCAGGTGGCCGGCGTGGTGGCGATGGAATCGTTCGCCAATGCCGGTGCGGCGATCCGCACGATGATCCCGCACCTGATGGGACTGCAGCCGGAGGGCCTGAAGGCGCAGGCGGTGGCGTCGTACGCACGCTGGCGCTATGAGGGCCAGGACATCAACCAGGTGATCGCCGCCGCCAGCCGCCGTATCGATGTCGATCTGGACCGCGTCGACGTCGCGCGTGCGCTGGCCGATACCCGCGCCTGCGTGCTGTTGCTGCACGGGCAGGGCGACCAGCATATTCCGGTCAGCCAGGGCCGGCAGCTTGCGCAGGCCAACCCGCGCGCGCACTACATCGAGATGCGCGGCGAGGACCACATCACCCTGCCGCTGCGGCTGGACCTGCTGGCCGGCGTGGTCGACGACTGGATGGCGCGTGACGAGCACCACCCGCAGAGCACGTGCCCAGCCCCACAGCTGCCGGCCCAGGCCGAATGGCTGGCACACGGCTGAAAAATGGGGACGGAGGGGATTAAGTCGTTTGCAGCACACTCGGGGCAGATGCGACTTAATCCCCTCCGTCCCCTTTTTCTGTCAGGCCACGCGTCGGGCCAGTGAGCGGGCGGAGGCGGCTACGCCCAGCAGCAGTACGGCGACGCACAGGAAGGCAAAGCCGAGGCTGGTGGCGTGCGCCACGGCGCCGATCGCAGCCGGGCCAGCGAGGATGCCGGCGTAACCCAGTGTGGTCACGGCAGTGATTGCGATGCTTTCCGGCATCACCCGCTGCTGGCCTGCCATCGAGAACAGCGCCGGCACGATGTTGGCGCAGCCCAGCCCGACCAGTACGTAGCCGGCCAGCGCCACCGGAAACGAGGGCACCAGTGTGGCCAGGGTGAAGCCTGCCGCGGCCGTGATACCGCCAAAGACCAGGGTGCGGGTGCGGCCGAGGTGCTCCACGATGCCGTCACCTAACAAGCGCATTGCCGTCATCGCCAGGGTGAACAACGCGAAGCCGGCGCCGGCCTGGTCACGCGGCACCTGCCGCACTTCGGCCAGGAACACGGCGCTCCAGTCCAGCATCGAGCCTTCGGCGAGGAACACCACGAAGGCCAGTACGCCGATGAACAGCACCACGCCATGCGGCAGTGCCAGCAGGGGGCCTTCGTGCAGGATCCGTTGCGGACGCCAATGCGGCGCCGACAGCATCGCAACCAGCAGCAGTGCCACCACCGAAACCAGCGCGGCCAGCCACAGCGGCGTGCCGAGGATCAGCAGCCCGGTCATGCAGCCAGCACCGACGAATCCACCGATGCTGTAGAAGGCGTGGAAGCCGGACATCATCGCGCGCCCGGCATCGCGCTCGACCGCCACCGCCTGCATGTTCATCGCACAATCCAGTGCACCGACGCCGGCACCGAACACGAACAGCGCCGCGCCCAGCGACACCGGCGAGGGTGCCAGCACCAGCAAGGGCAGGGCGCACAGCATCATCGCGCAGGTGATCACCATCACCCGGCGGCAACCCAACCGCCCCGTCAGTGCACCTGCCAGCGGCATCGCCAGCAGCGAGCCGAGCCCGAGGCACAGCAGCACGGCGCCGAGGCTGGCGTCGGTCAGCCCGGCCTTGGCCTTGGCGTAAGGCACCATCGGCGCCCACGCGGCGGTGGCGAATCCAGGAATGAAGAAGGCGGCACGGGTGGCGTGCTGCTGGGCACGCGGAGGTGAAGGCGTCATGCGAGAGCGGATCCGGATAAACACTGCCATGAAAGCGTTTCCAGTCGCATCGGGCAAGGGGCATTCGGGTCACCGAAGGCCGAATACGATTGCGGGCCGTCCATCAGGCGCAGCGGGCCCGGCGATGCCTTTCCGCATCGCCGGGCCACGTCTTCAGGACAGGGCGTGTTTACAGCGGCAGGTCGAACACCAGCACTTCGGCGTCGTTGCCGTTTTCCAGGGTCAGCTGGGCTTCGTCACTGACCTGCAGCGCATCACCGGCTTCCAGGGTGATGCCGTTGACCTGCAGCTGGCCACGCGCCACCTGCACATAGGCGCCACGACCGTTGCCGAGGGCGTGATGCAGCTTCTGGCCGCCATCAAGAATGGTGGCGAAGATGCGGGCATCCTGGTGGATGCGCAGCGAACCGTCGGCGCCGTCCGGCGAAGCGATCAGGCGCAGCTGGCCGCGCTTGCTGTCCGGCGAGAAGTGGGTCTCTTCGTACGACGGCACGATGTTCTCGGTGTCCGGGAAGATCCAGATCTGCAGGAAGTGCACGGTCTCGTCGGCCGAGTGGTTGAACTCGCTGTGGGTGACGCCGCTCCCAGCGCTCATGCGCTGCACGTCGCCGTAGCGCAGCACCGAACCGGTGCCCATCGAGTCCTTGTGTTCCAGTGCACCGCCCAGCACGTAGGAGATGATTTCCATGTTGCTGTGGCCGTGGGTGCCGAAGCCCTGGCCGCCGATCACCTTGTCTTCGTTGATCACCCGCAACGGGCCGAAGCTGACGTAACGGGGGTCGTAGTAGTTGGCGAAGGAGAAGGTATGGCGCGAGGACAGCCAGCCATGCTCGGCCAGGCCACGGGTAGCGCTCTTGCGGATCTGCAGCATGAGGGAATCTCCTTGTTCGATGGTTTCGATGGGGCGGGGTGGGCCAGTGACCGCTGTGTTTCCCCGTTGGAGAGAAGTATCCGCTTGCGTCCGAGGTTTGAAAAACGGATAGTTTTGACGACCATCATCGAAAAATTCGAATGCTCAAGCTCAGCCTCGATGCCCTGCAGATCCTGGATGCCATCGATCGCCGTGGCTCCTTTGCCGCCGCCGGCAAGGCCCTGCACAAGGTGCCCTCGACGATTTCCTATACCGTGGCCAAGCTGGAGGAGGATCTGGGCGTGCAGCTGTTCGACCGGGTCGGCCCACGTGCAGAGCTGACCGAGGCCGGGCGCGCGCTGCTGGACGAAGGCCGACACCTGCTGCGCGCGGCCCGCGAGCTGGAGCTGCGGGTGCGCCGGGTGGCGTCGGGTTGGGAGACCGAACTGACCCTGGCGGTGGACTCGGTGTTCCCGACCTGGCTGCTTGGGCCGGACATCGCCGCATTCCGTGAGGCCGAGGCACCAACCCGGTTGCGGTTGATCGGCGAGGCCCTGTCCGGCACCTGGGAGGCCCTGCTCGACCGCCGTGCCGACCTGTTGGTCGGCGCGCCGGGCGAAGGGCCCAGTGGTGGCGGCTATGTGGTCGAGCCGCTGGGAACGGTGGCGTTCGTGTTCGCGGTGGCACCCGATCATCCGTTGGCCAACGTGCAGGGCGTGCTGGGCCGTGAGCAGCTGGTCGAGCATTGCGCGATCGCCGTTTCCGATTCGGCGCGCAGGCTGCTGCCGCGCACGGTGGGCCTGTTGATGGGGCAGGAGATGCTGACCGTGCCAGACATGGCCAGCAAATTGAAGCTGCAGTGCGAAGGCGTGGGCTTCGGCTTCCTGCCCGAGCCATGCGCGCGCGCTGCTGTGGCGCGTGGCCAGCTGGTGATCCGTGAGGTGGAGGAACACAAGCCGGAGGAAACGTTCTGGCTGGCCTGGCGCACCGGTGAGGATGGCGCGGCATTGCGCTGGTGGCGCGAGCGTCTACGCAGGCCGGAGCTGCTGTCGCAGTGGTGGCAGGCAATGGCACGGGGGTAGGGGTACGGCAGGGCTGCGCCCTGCACCCGCCGAAGCAACAGCCATAGCCAAAGCCGAAGCCGAAGCAAAAGCTGGTTTCCTGAGGGATGGCGGGGTGGGTCCGGTTGCGGGGGGCGCTGCAAGTACGTCCATGTAAGCTCGGTCGCCGCATCCATGCGGCTCACGCCCCCGCAACCGGACCCACCCCGCCTTCGACAGTTTTCCGCGATCTGTCGGAACGGCATGGACCGCTGTTGGTAGGTGTCGACCTTGGTCGACACAGTAGATCCACGCCATGCGTGGATGCTTTTCGAGCTCGATTCGAAATATTCGATTCCGATGAAGATTCATCCACGCATGACGTGGATCCATCAGATCGCGAGAATCTGTCAGGGGTGGGGCGGTGTCGGAGTGCGGGGTGTCAGCCGCATGGGCCCGAGGCATGCCTCGGGCGGGTTGGGCAGGACGCCCAACCCCGGTCTTGCCGTGTGCGCAGGAAAGCGCACACGAGCAAGCGGCTG